>NZ_AYXJ01000018.1:0-132968 GCF_000681415.1 Pandoraea sp. E26 | reverse complement strand
CAGCTCGCTTACTGCTTGCTTGCTGCGAAGAAGTGAGATTATGCGGTTGTGACGCGGGAGTGTCAACACTTTCGAGGAAAAAATTTTCGATTCCCTCGCCCATTCCCGCCCGCGCGCTCAAATTCCGCACAGGTGGCAGTTTTCGCGAGGTTTGCCGTATGATTGTCCCTGACCGTGCGCCGCCGCTATCCGCGCTACCGCACATCGACACGGACCGCAGGGCGCATGGTGCGCCACTCGGCCGGACTCAACCGGCACAGTAACGCTACCGACCTTTGAGCAAATATCCCTATCCGATCCCGAGCCGAGAAGAAATCCTCGGCGTCCTGCGTACCGCCGAATCCGCGATGTCCGCCAACGACATCGCCGAATCGCTGGCCATCAAGAAGCAGGAACGCGAAGGCTTCTTCAAGCGCCTCGCCGCCATGGAACGCGATGACCAAATTCGACTCGATCGTCGCGGTTACTATCAACTGACCCATCCTTCGAATTTCATCGCCGGGCGCGTCATCGGGCACCGCGACGGCTACGGCTTCGCCGTGCGCGATGACGACGGCGACGACCTCTTCCTCCCCAACGAGGAGATGAAGAAGGTCATGCACAACGACCGCGTGCTGCTTCGCATCGCCGGCTACGATCGCCGGGGCCGCCCGGAAGGTCACATCGTCGAGGTCGTGAGCCGGGCCAATACCCATGTCATTGGCCGACTGCTCAACGAAAACGGCGTGATGGTGGTCGCCCCGGAAGACAAGCGCATCAGCCACGACATCCTGATCCCGCCCCGCGCCCAGGGCAAGGCCAAGGTGGGGCAGGTCGTCTCGGTCGAACTCACGGATTACCCCAGCCGATACAGCCAGCCGATCGGGCGGGTGTCGGAGGTCCTCGGCGATATCGACGATCCGGGCATGGAGATCGAGATCGCCGTGCGCAAGTATGGCGTGCCGCATCAGTTCTCCGCCGAGGCGCTCGCCGCCGCCGGCGCGTTGCCCGATGAAGTCCGCGCGCCCGACCTGCGCCATCGCATCGACCTGCGCGACGTCCCGCTCGTCACGATCGACGGCGAAGACGCGCGCGATTTCGACGACGCCGTTTATTGCGAGCCCGCCAAGGTCGGTCGCGTCAACGGCTACCGTCTGATCGTCGCCATTGCGGACGTCTCGCATTACGTCTCGCCGGGCGGGCCGCTCGATGCCGATGCCCTGACCCGAAGCACGTCGGTCTATTTCCCGCGCCGCGTCATTCCGATGCTGCCGGAGAAGCTCTCGAACGGCCTGTGCTCGCTCAATCCCGACGTCGATCGCTGTGTGCTCGTATGCGATGCGCTCGTCGCACCGAACGGCGACGTGAAGGCCTATCAGTTCTACCCGGCCGTGATTCACTCGGCCGCGCGCCTGACCTATACGGAAGTGGCGGCGGTGCTCGGCAACACGAAGGGCGCCGAGGCCCAGCGCCGCGCCGCACTCCTGCCGCATCTCCAGAACCTCTACGAGCTCTACAAGGTGCTGGCCAAAGCCCGGAAGTCGCGCGGGGCCATCGAGTTCGATTCGACCGAGACGTACATCGTGTGCAATGCGCAGGGCAAGATCGAGCAGATCCTGCCCCGCACGCGCAACGACGCCCACCGGCTCATCGAGGAATGCATGCTCACGGCCAACGTGTGCGCGGCGGACTTCCTCAAACGCCACAAACAGCCGGGGCTGTATCGTATTCACGCCGGCCCGTCGGGCGAGCGACTTCAGGTGCTGCGTACGTTCCTCAAGACGCTCGGGTTGTCGCTGGGCGGTGGCGACGAGCCGGCAACGTCAGACTATTCGGAGCTGATGACGCAGATCGAATCGCGTCCCGACGCGCCCATGCTGCAGACGATGCTCCTGCGCTCGATGCAGCAGGCCGTCTACAGCCCGGACAACATCGGTCACTTCGGTCTCGCCTATCCGGCCTACACGCACTTCACCAGCCCGATTCGCCGCTACCCGGATTTGCTCACGCATCGCGCCATCAAGGCAATTCTGGCGGGCAAGAAGTACGAGCCGCAGATTCCCGAAGGCGTGGAACTCACGACGGGCCTTTCGCCGCACGCGCGCAAGCTTCAGAAGGACGATGACACCAAGAGCAAGAAGTCGCCCAGCGCGCGCAAGCGCGATGCGATCTGGGACGAACTCGGTCTGCACTGTTCGGCCAACGAACGCCGGGCCGACGAAGCGTCACGCGACGTCGAAGCCTGGCTCAAGTGCTACTTCATGCGCGACAAGCTCGGCGAGGAATATGGCGGCACGATCAGCGCCGTCACTTCGTTCGGCATCTTCGTGCAACTCGACGACCTCTTCATCGAGGGGCTGGTGCACGTCACGGAGCTGGGCAGCGATTATTTCCAGTTCGACGAAGTGCGCAACGAACTGCGCGGCGAGCGCACCGGCATCCGTTATCGCCTGACCGATCGCGTACGGGTGCAGGTCAGCCGGGTGGATCTCGATGCGCGCAAGATCGACTTCCGTCTCGTGCGCGAGCCCAATGCCCGCACGCTGGCGAAGACGTCGGGGCGCGCGGAACGTGGCGGCGCGCCGGTCCCCGCACCGGCGGCCGGCACGCCCGGGCTGGCCGGATCCGCGAGCGCGGGGCCGACCATTCGCCAGTTGCCCAAGGGCGGTGCGCTGCTCAACGGGGTGCAGCCTGCACCGACCGGCAAGCATCCCGCCAAGCCGAAGTCCGCAAAGGTGAAGGCCGCGCGCGCCGAGCGTGGCGCGGCCCCGGCCAAGCGCGGCGGTGGCAGTGGCGGCGGCGGCGGTGGTGGCAAGGCGCCGGCGAAGCGTCCGGGAGGTCCGGCGAAGAAGCCGCGCCGCTGACCGGATGTCCGCTGCGTGCCGTCGGCGGTGCAAAACCGCGCTCGGCGCGCAGGGCGTCTGGCGGATTGCAGTAAGATGAGCGCCCTGTGCCGGCCGCGACCGGCGCCTGGCGCCCGCGTTGGATTGCGGCGGCGGTGGCCCATGCGGGCTCCGCCGCCGCCGTGCTTTGTGCGGCGAGGCGAGCGCGCCGCGACCCTCTGGCGCACCGGCACACGCAATTTTTGAGGATGTGAAATGAGTCAATTGAAACTGCTGTTCGGCTTCCACGCGGTGACGGCGCGTCTGCGTCACGATGCGAGCAGCATCGAAGAGATCTACTACGATCCGAGCCGCCGCGATCGCCGCATGACCGACTTCCTGAAGGCCGTAGAGTCGACCAAGGGCGCGCCTGGCGTGAAGATCAAGGTCATTCAGGCGGACGGCAAGCGTCTGGACGGCATGGCCGGTTCGTCGCGCCACCAGGGCGTGGTGGCGCGTGCCCAGGAAGTGTCGCTCGCGCTCAACCTCGATGAACTGCTGGACGGCATTTCCGGCCCGCCGCTGCTGCTCGTGCTCGACGGCGTGACCGATCCGCACAACCTCGGCGCGTGCCTGCGCGTGGCAGACGGCGCCGGCGCACATGCCGTCATCGCACCGAAGGACCGGGCGGTCGGCCTCAATGCGACGGCAGCCAAGGTCGCCAGCGGCGCGGCCGAGACCGTGCCGTACATCATGGTGACGAATCTCTCGCGCACGTTGCGCGAGCTCAAGGATCGTGGCATCTGGGTAGTCGGGACGTCCGACGATGCCCCTGCGGACATTTACGGGACGCAGCTCACCGGGCCCATGGCAATCGTCATGGGGGCGGAAGGCGAGGGCATGCGCCGTCTGGTGCGCGAAACCTGTGACTCGCTGATGAGCATCCCGATGGCCGGCGGCTGCGAAAGCCTGAACGTCTCCGTGGCGAGCGCGGTATGCCTTTACGAGGCTGTGCGTCAACGCGGCGCGGGGGCGCAATCGACGAAGGCTGGCAAGTAACCGCTAACGGCGAGGTCGCGCGCGAGCAGCGATCTTCGTCGGCCCTCGCAGCCGGCGGTCGTGCCCATCGCTGGGCGATCGCGCGTGGCGCGATATTCGGCGGTCGGTGGGTGGCACGACATCGACGAGGTTACACCGCCGGCTCGCACTTCCTTTCCCGATTCGTGGATGCGGCGGCGTCGTGCAGGCGTATCTGGCGACGTTCCTGTTGCAGGTCATTCAGTCGGTGCTCGAGCGTCGCGATATCGCTCCCGCGCCGAGCGTCGGAACGGGCCGTCAACGCTGCCGTGGTCGCCTGGCTCGCGGCGGTCTCGCGCGCGCAATGGGCGCGTGCCGTCAGGGCTGCCTGAGCTGCCTGAGTCGCCAATTCTTTCGCGCTTTTCGCGCGTTCCCTTGCCTTTGCCTCGCTGGCCTCGAACGCGGCCAGCGCGATCTGGCGTGCCTCGTCCGCGCGCTGCGCCGCGGCTTTTCGCGCGGGCTCGGCGGCGACGCGTGTGGCCTGGGTCTTCGCCGCTGCGACGCTTGCCGCCGGTGTCGCAGCGCGGCTGGCCTTCGCGGCTTCGGCGCTCGTCGATGCCTGGCTTGCCACGTGCTGAGCGGCATGCCGCGAGGCGGCGGGCGGCGGATCGTCTTCGACGATCTCGCGGTAGCGTGCCTTCGCCAGATCGTATTGCCGATCAAATTCGCGCTGCACGGCCTCGGGCGCGGCGTCGGGATTCTCGTCGAGAAATCGGACATAGGCCTGCGTGGTGTCGTCGATCAGCGTGCGGATTACCGCGCCACGATGGTCGACGAGGGCGGACCTGAACGCTGGCGCGGCGTCGTCGAGAAGCTCGCGCAGGAGCGTGGACGGCGGGTCCTCGCCGGGCAGAATGTCGCGCCAGGCCCGCTTGACCTCGTCGGCGAGCGACGCGCGGAACCGGCGTTGTTCGTCGACCGTCACGACGGGCATGATTTCGCGCAGCCCGGCGGCCAGACGCTCAGCCTGCAAGCGGTTCAGCGCGGTGTCGCGCAGGAGTTCGACGGCTTGCCGGAATGCCTGCGCCGGGAGCCGCTTGTCCAACGCCAGTGCGGCCGACGCCCTGGACGCCGCCATGCCGAGCCGGAGTCGCAGGCCGACGCCGCGAACGTGCCCCATCATTTCGACGATTTGAGCGTAGGCGGGCCTGAGACCCTGCGCACTCAGTCTGGCGAGCAGGGCATTTCGGCAGTCGATGCCGCGAAGGTGCACGGCGTCGAGCAATTCGACGTAAAAGTTGCGGCACAGTCCGTCGGGCTTGGTGAGCAACAATCGTATCAATGCGTCGCGCGGCTGGCCGGCGTCGAGCAATGCCTGCGTCAATCCCGCCCAACGTCGTCCTAGCGCAAATCCCTGGCCTACGCGCCGCCCGAGTTGGGACAGGTATCGCAATCCCGTCGGCGAAGCCAACATCTCGACGACCGATTGTGCCCGGAGCGCCCCGGTAGTGAGCAGGGCGCTCAGCACCTGCAGATAATGCGCATTGCACTGAATCTTGAGGGCTTCGCGCGCCTCGCTGTCCGTGTGCGATGCGAACAGCATGTGCGTGAGCATTTGCACGAGCGCGGGCTCGATGAGTTTGCGCGCGAGAGGCGTCATTGCCGGGATTTCGCCAAGTGCCCAATGCCATTGCAACTGCCGGGCCGTCACCGCCAGCGTCTGCATGGCGCGCACGATCCCTTCGGTGGCATTGGCGCGGTGCACGCCGTACGGCTGGTGATAGACGAACGTGATGGGGCATCCCGTGAGCGTCTGAAGAATGGACAGCGAGCTGGCACAGGAGTCGCAGGTATCGAGAAGGCTATTGACGTGGATGTCGGTCACCATGGGCACCCGGCGCATGTCGTGTTCGACGACGGCCGCGACGAGCTGCTCGGCATCCGTGGTGCGCACGTGCCGGTGCAGTGGCGACGACGCGAGCTCCGGCAGGTCGACATGCGTCGCGCCGGCAGTGAGCCGGTCGCGCGTGACGCCGAGGCGCTCGAGACGGCGCTTCGCGCAGACGAACCGCACATTGCCCAGGGTGATCTCGTCGTCGTCGCCCATGAGGTCGTGAATGGCGAGTTTCATATCCTGCACGCGCCGGCCGCCGGACAACGAAAAGTACACCGTTTGCATGCACCGATGGTGGCCCAATCGCGCAAATGCCAGGTTCGACATCAACAGGTGCTTGCGCAAGTCCCTTATGCCGCTGGGCAGCTCGAGGTTCCAGCGATCGCCGATGCGAAACACGTGCGTGTTGCCGAGCAAGGTCTGGTAAATGCGCAGATCGAACTCGTGCTCGACCGGATCGAACGCGCAGCGCTTGAAAAGACTGGATCGGCAGGTGTCGATGTAGTCACGCTGGGCATGCCGCGAAGACACGATGTCGAATGGGTCGACATCGCCCATCGTTGCTGCGCTCGACGCCGGATCCGCACGCAGGCATCGATCGAGAATCTGCCGGTGATGGGTCGCGTTGCGATAGCTGTCGGCCGTGCCAATCGGGTAGGGGAAGGTGCCCGAACGGCGCCAGTGTTGCCAGTACAGGTCGATGCATCGATTGTCTTGCGCGATGGCCGGATCCAGACGGCGCAGGGCGATCGCGCCGGCCGTGCTGGGCAACGTGCTCGCAACATAGAACACGTCGTTGTCGGCCTCGACCACGATGTGCGGAGAGGTGCCGCCCGGTGCGGCTGTCGAGGGTGTTCCGATACGCACGCCTTGAACGATCTTCGCAAACGGCACGTTCGCGACGAGTCCCCTGAGTTCCATTTCCACGGTGGCGGCATTGTCTGCGTTGTGGGTGCTGTCAGTGCTGTCCGCCGTGTCGCTTGCGTCGACATCGGGACCGGGGGATGGCGTGCGAGAGGCGTTTCGCGGAACGCCGACAATGAGGGGTTCGTAGCGAGGCGCGTCGGGAAGGCCAAGTGTTGCCAGCCATCTCGACGGGACGGGGCAGATGTTGTGGCCGGGCACGGAGATGCTCACGTATCGGCCTTGGTGGACGAACATGCCGAAGTCCTTATCGGGATGCGGTGCCGGATGCGTTGGCGGTGGCAGGATCGAGGGGCGATCGTTCGTGCCGCGTGCCGCACGGACCTGCGCGGGCAAGATTCGCATGCGGACATCACCGGTTCGAGACGGCGCCCGTGCATCCGGTGTTCGTTCCTGAGGGAAGGCGCAAGTGCCGACGGCGTCGCGCGCGGCGCATGTCGGCATCGTGTCGCGCCGGGGTGCCGCCGTGCCGAGGGTTACGAGATCGTTGAGCCGTGGACGCAATTCGCGCGCGCCGATCGATGGCCAATCCTGGTCCCGAGCCGTGTCAAGCCGCTCGGGCGATGCACGCGCCGCGCTGAATCCGCTCACGAAGCGGCGACGCCCCGCCGGTAGGTCCCGAGGCATGACCGACCGATCGGTCGCCACGTCGGGGATGGGGGAAGGCGTGTGGGCAGTGGATATCGCCTGCATGCTCGAAACGGGTCATGGGGTGAAGCCGGAGGGGGCGGGGCGACACCCGTATTCCAAGGGAGGGCGTAATGATGGCACCGCGCGTGGTGCCGGCCACGTCCGGCGAACCGCCATGCCGAGGGCGTCACATTGTCGCCAGGCGGCCGTCGGCGGTTGCGCGGTCGCGTCCGAAAGTGCGAACTACGTTCCGTACGACGTGCCGACATGGCCCGATTCCTCGAATTGCCGCCCGGCGATGCGTCCGGTTGTCGCACGTTTTTGCCGGCGTGACGGTCCCGGCGATTCGGACGGTGGCGTGGGAAACGCGTTGGGTAGCAAGTCATTGCAGGCGGGCGGCGCAAATTCGAGCGGATAGAGCCATGCCGCCTGTTCGTCACGGGCTCGCCTTTCGCGTTCTGCCCGGTCGAAGGCTTCGCTGCGGGCTTTCTCCAGCGCATGTTGGGCGGCCTGCTTGCTCGCTTCGAGACTGGCCGCAAGGCTCGCTTGTCGCGCTTGTTCCAAAGCGACGCGTTTCGCCTCGCGCTGCGACGCCTCGCGAGCCTCGTGCGCCGCGCTCGCCATGGCCGACTCGCGCGCGGTCGATGCGGCGCGAGCGTCGGCGGCCAGTTGCGCCGTTCGTGCCGCGGCATTCGCCTGCTGCCGCGCCAACGCGCGACTCCGCGCTGCCGTCACCTTCGCGGCCTGCGCCTGGGCCGACGCCCTGGCGTGCTCGCCCCCCGGGATGTCCGCGTCCCGAGGCGAGTCACCCGAACCCAGCACGGCGTCGCGATAGGCCGCCCGGCCCGATCGAAACCGTGCGTCGAACTCGTCCTGCAACGCCGCCGGGCTCGCGGTAGGGTGATCGCGCTGGAACGCGGCGTAGGCTTGTACCTCGTCAACGATGACGGCGTCGACAAGACTGCGGCGGGCGCTGCCAAGTGCGCGACGATAGTCGGGACTGGTATCGGACATGATGCGCCGTGCAATGTCGGATGGGGGGGCGGTCCCCGGCAGCGTCTGCTTCCACGCCTGCGAGACCGCGTCGTGGATCATCTCGCGAAATTCGTACTGCTCGGCGATCGTGACGGTCGGCATGACTTCGCGCAGTTTCGTGGCCAGGCGCTCGCCCTCGGACTCGACGATGGTGCGTTCGGAGAGCAGGGTTCGCACGGTGTCGAGCGCGTCCTTCAGGGGAACATAGTGGAATGTCAGCGGCGCCTCTGCGGACCGCGTGCGCAGTGCCAGCCGAATCGACAGCGTGACGGCTCGGCGAAGGCTGACATACGCCGGGAGTTCCGCTGGCGTGGGGATCAGATTCGCGGACTTCAGCCATGCGACGAGAGCATTGCGCGCGTCACCGGCCACGTGCGGCGCGCGCAGCAGTTCGACGTAGAAGCATCGGTGCAGCCCTTCGGGCTTGCTCAGCAATACGCGCAGCAGCGTGGCGCGGGGCGATCCGGCTTCGCGCAATTCGCCGAGCAGGCTGGCCCAGGCGCTCGCCAATTCGGGGTGCATCGCAACGCGTCGGCCCAGCAGCGCCACGTACGCCCGGCCTTGCGGCGACAAAAGCATGGCGGTCACGTCGTGCGGTGCCAATGCGGCGTTGCGCGTGAGCGATGCCAGCATTCGCAGATACTGGGCGTTGCTCCTGTGCGCGAGCCTGGCGGCATCGCTGAATTCGGTACGATCGACGATTAGCCAGTGCGAGAGCGCCTCGACCATGTCGGGCGTCGGCAGTCGGCGCGACACGGCGGCCAATGCGGGGAAATCGCCGGTCATGAGATGCTCGCGTATGGCATTGGCCGTCGCCGCCAGGCGCTGCATTGCCCGAATCTTGCGGTCCGCGCTGTTGGCCGTCTTCACGCCGTAGTCATGGTGGTAGATGAGGTTGACGGACTGACCCGTGGCCGTCTGCAACATCGAGAGCGTGCTCGCGCACGCGTCGCAGGTGTCGAGCAGACTGTTGACGTGAATGCGGTGCGTGACGGGATCGTCGCGCGTATCGTGAAGGAGCACCGACGCGATAATCTGCTCCGCGTCGTTGACGCGGTCGATGAACGTCTTGCAGGTCGGGTCGAGCGACGGAAGGTTGACCTGGATATCCTCGCCCACCCGGGCTCCCGGGTCGGCGCGTAACCGGGCGCGCCTGCGTCTGGCGTCGACGAACCTGACGCGTCCGATGCGCACTTCGTCGTTCTCGCCCATCGCGTCGTGAATGCGCAACTGCAACGTGTCCTTATGGTTGCCGCCGGACAATGCGAAGTAGACCGCGCTGCCGCCCTTGGCCGTGTCCACGCCTGCGAAGGCCAGATTGCCGTCGCGCAGATGGGTACGCAGATCGGCAATGCCGGCGGCGGTGCCGATATTCCACTGGCCGTCCGCTTCGAAGACCAGCTCCGGTCCCAGAATCGCGCGGTAGACCGAAATATCGAACTCGTGTTTGCCGGCGTCGAACCGCTCGCGGCGGCGCAGGCTCGCCTTGATGTCGTCGACGAAGCGCCGCTGCGCGGGGGCGGACGTAAAGACTTCGTAAGCCGCATCGCGCGCGTCTTGCGGCGGAGTGGCGTTGGCGTTCCATGGCGCGGTCGGCTGCGCGATACGCTGTTCGATATGGCGAACGATATTGCGGAAGCTGCCGTCGTTCCCGAGCGACGAGGGCGTGGCCTTGAGCTGTTGCCGGCATTCATGGAAGGCGTCGATGAACTGCTGGTCGTCCGGGACTTCCGGGTCGAGTTCGCGAAAGGCGCCAGTGCCGCAGCGTTGGTGCGCCGACGCGCAGGCATACAACCGGCCGGAATCGGCCTGGACCACGACCGTTGCCTGACGATCGGCAAATTGCAGGCCATGGACCTCGCGCTCGTACGGGACCTCCTGGACGAGGTCGCGCAGCGTCACCGGAACGAGGCGGCTGCCGTCCTTGGCGAGCGGCAGGGGCGTGGGACTGACGGCGTCGATGGTGCCGTGAATCGTCCCGCTCAGCGCGGGCGCCGGCGGCAAACCGAGTCGTTCCGCCTCCTTTCGGGACAGCGGCGACACTTGCTTTCCGGTTGCATTCGCCTTGAGGTATCTGCCGTCCTGCACGAAGACATAGAAGGGGGGCGCAGTCGATCTCGCACCCGGCGCATCGTCCTTGTCCCCGTGCGCGGACGCCACGGTCCTTGCGAATGCTGGACGAACGGTGACACGCGACAATGAGGCCGCTGAGGATTCGGTACTCGGCGGGGCGTCGAAGCCAAGACGCCGGATGGCCGGGGACGAGCCCACCGGCGGTGTCCCCGCGGCCGAGACGACGAAGTCGGACGGCTTTCGCGGCGATACGAACGCGACGAGCGAGGGCGCGCCACAGGGCGTGGATCGCGACGTACCGACGGTAGCCAGGTCGTCGTCGAAAGCCGGATGCGGGACGTTTGAGCGGGTCTCCGGCGGCGTCGGCATCTGCGCGGACGCCGGCGATGTGGGCGATTGCCCGTGACGGCTTGCTGAAATCAAGGGGCGGAGCGCGAACCGGCGTCGCGCCACCGGGTAACCGGCTCGGCGGCGATCGGCCTGTCATGCGGCAAGAAGTGATTGACGCTTCCAGTGTCGCCGGTGCAACGTCGGGTCACTTCTATTATTCGCCTGCTCCCGACGCTTCAGGCAAGTCTGGCGCCGCCTGCGCGATCGACGGCGTTCGCACGAGACGCGCCGTGGTGTCGCAACGCCGGACCGGCTTCAGCGAGCGGCGTCGATCAGGCCTTCGAGCTTGACGGCGTCGGCGGCGAACGCACGAATGCCCTCGGCGAGCTTCTCCGTGGCCATGGCGTCGTCGTTCAGGGCGAAGCGGAACGACGGCTCGTCGGTCTTCACGCGGTCGATGGCGGCCGAGCGCGCTTCCTTCGGATCGAGCGCCCGGCGCACTTCCCCTTCGGTCGTGCGCAACTGTTCGAGCAGGGCGGGGCTGATGGTGAGGAGATCGCACCCGGCAAGTGCAAGGATCTGGCCGGTCGAGCGGAAGCTGGCGCCCATGACTTCGGTGTCGTAGCCGAAGTGCTTGTAGTAGCGATAGATCGACGCGACCGAACGCACGCCGGGGTCATTCACGCCCGCATTGGCCGCTTCGTCCCAGTTGGCGCCCGCCGACTTCTTGTACCAGTCGTAGATGCGGCCCACGAACGGCGAGATCAGCCGGGCGCCGGCCTCGGCGCAGGCGGCGGCCTGCACCAGCGAAAAGAGCAGCGTCATGTTGCAGCGGATCCCGTCGCGCTCCAGGATCTCGGCCGCGCGAATCCCTTCCCATGTCGACGCGATCTTGATGAGCACGCGATCGCGCTCGATGCCTTCGGCTTGGTACATCGCGATGAGCTTGCGCGCGCGTGCGACCGTGCCGGCCGTATCGAACGACAGGCGGGCATCGACTTCCGTCGATACGCGGCCCGGCACGATGTCGAGAATTTCACGCCCGAAGGCGATCAGCAGGCGGTCGATGAGCTCGTCGGTCGATTCGGCACGGTGCTCGGCGACGACGCGCGTGAGCATCGGGCGGTAGGCGTCCTTCTGCACCGCGCCGAGGATCAGCGACGGGTTGGTGGTGGCGTCTTGCGGCTTGTAGGCATCCATCGCCTGGAAGTCGCCGGTGTCGGCCACGACGATGGTGTGGCGCTTGAGGGTATCGAGCTGATTCATGAGGACGGCCTTGCGAGAAATGCACTGCGTGACATGAAGTCCGGCGAGGGGCCGGATGGCGTTCGGGCGACGCCCCGAAGGCGCCCTCGAGACGTTCAGGGGACGCTCAAAGGACGCAAAAGACGGCGCGTCGGGCCCGACTCCGGTAAACTTCCGACTTTACCAAACTTTGCCGGAATTCCCCATGACCCAGGACGAACTCAAACGCCTGGTCGGCCAGGCCGCTGCCGACTATGTGAACCAGCACGTGCCCGAGGGCAGCGTGATCGGCGTGGGCACCGGGTCCACCGCCAATTGCTTCATCGACGCACTTGCCGCGCACAAGGGTCGCTATCGCGGCGCCGTGTCGAGCTCCGAGGCCAGCACGGAGCGCCTGCGCAAGCATGGCATCGAAGTGTTCGACCTCAACCAGATCGAAAGCCTGCCCGTCTATGTCGACGGCGCCGACGAGATCAACGCCCTGGGGCACATGATCAAGGGCGGTGGCGGCGCGCTCACGCGCGAGAAGATCGTGGCTTCGGTGGCCAGGCAGTTCGTGTGCGTCGTCGACGCCTCCAAGGAAGTGGCCGTGCTCGGCGTTTTCCCGTTGCCGGTGGAAGTCATTCCGATGGCCCAGGCCAGCGTGGCGCGTGAACTCGTCGCCCTCGGCGGCAAGCCGCAGGCGCGCGTGCGCGCGGACGGCAGTCCGTACGTGACCGACAACGGCTGCGCCATTCTCGACGTGCACGGTCTGCAGATTCTCGATCCCGTGGCCTTCGAGACGCAGGTCAATCAGATTGCCGGCGTGGTCACGGTCGGCCTGTTCGCAAAGCGCGGCGCGGACATCACGCTGATGGGCACACCGCAAGGGGTGCGCACCATCGACTACAAAAACTGATACCGGGAGGGCAGGATGGCCGGATCACGTCGTCTTCCCGAAACCTGGTTCCGCCGCGGACTATGGTTGATCGCCGTACTGTTCGCGGTATTTCTGATCGGTCTGGGCGGTCTTGTCGTCGACAGATTGCCCGGCGTCGCGCCAGCGCCCACGCTCGACTCGTTCGTCGATCGCGCGCAGGCCGATCGCGCCGATGCGGCGATCAAACAGGCGCAAACCCAGCTTGAAGACGTGCAGAGCCAGCTGGAGACGGCGCGGCTGCAGCTCAAGGCGCGCAGCACGGCCTATCGCAATGCACGCGAATCGTTCAACGACTGGGTGGCCACGCGTACGGCCACGGCGCAGGCCAGTCAGGATGCCGAACTGGTCGCCCGCACGCGGGCGCTCGATTCGCTCAAGGCCGCGCAGCGCGACGCGCAAACGCAGGTCGATGCGCTCGAAGCAAAGCAGCTCGAGGCGCAACGCGGCCTGCAGTCGGCGCGTGCGACGCGCTATGCCCTCAATGCCGACGCGGGTGAGCGCCTCGCGGCGATCCAGCGTTCGCAGGAACTGAAGGTGTTCGGCATCCGGCTGGCGTTGACCTTGCCGTTGCTTGCCGTGGCGGGCTGGCTGTTCGCACGTCAGCGCAAGAGCACGTGGTGGCCGTTCGTCTGGGGCTTCATCTTCTTTGCGCTATTCGCGTTCTTCGTGGAGCTGGTCCCCTATCTTCCGGACTACGGCGGCTACGTGCGCTACCTCGTGGGTATCGTGCTCACGATTCTGGTCGGACGCTACGCCATCGTGTCGCTGCAGCGCTATCTGGCGAAGCAGAAGGCGGAAGAACAATTGCCGGACGAAGAGCGGCGCAAGACGCTGTCTTACGATCTGGCACAGGCACGACTGGCCAAGTCCGTATGTCCGGGGTGCGAGCGGCCGGTGAAGCTTGATGACCCCGACCGGGACTTCTGCGTGCATTGCGGCATTTGCCTGTTCGACCGTTGCGGCGCGTGCCGTACGCGCAAGAACGCGTTCGCCCACTTTTGCCACCATTGCGGTGCCCGATCCGCAGGCATCCAGACCGAGGGCGGTCCTGCCCGGGCCGGCTGACAGGCGGCCGGCTCCGGCGCTTCCATTCAATCGGCTCCAATGCCCGGTGCGCCGCTTCGCGCGGCGCACGTGCAATCTCCTGGCGAGGGCCCGGAGCCGTGCGCGGGACGGTGTCGGGCCGCGGGAGAGGGTGCCTTATTCCGTAGTCGGAGGAACGTAGCCTTGCGCCACATCGGCGCCGTCGCCGAAGAAGTACTTCTCGGTTTGCTTCACGAGGTACTGGCGCGCGCGCGGGTCGGCCATGTTCAGGCGGTTTTCGTTGATGAGCATGGTCTGTTGCTTGAGCCAGCCGGCCCAGGCTTCCTTGGAGACACTTTCCCAGAGGCGTTTGCCGAGTTCACCGGGCATCGGGGGGAAATCGAGACCTTCGGCTTCTTTGCCGAGCTTGATGCATTGAACCATGCGGGCCATGGGAGGACTCCTTCGTAGTCTTTGTTGAGGCTTGAGTGGAAGCCGGGCTTGCCACGTGGGCCGCGTCATGTCGACGGACGGCTCGGGCGAAGCGGCGGCCGATATCCGGAAATGGGGGCAGGGCCGCAATATGCAAGGGCACCGACGGATGCCGATGATTGCGCGCCCGGCCGTCCTGAATTACAGCTTCTTGATGAGCACCAGCGAGCGGCGCTGCCAGTTGTACAGGCGGCGGCGGTCGGCCGGGAGGTCGTCCACACCGGCCTTGACGAAGCCTCGCTTGAGGAACCAGTGCTCGGTGCGGGTCGTGAGCACGAACAGTCGTTCCAGCCCGCGTGCACGGGCGCGTTGCTCGATGTGCTTGAGCAGGCGTTCGCCGTCGCCCGAGCCCTGCGCTTCCGGATCGACGGTCAGGCAGGCCATCTCGCCGATGCGTTCGCTCGGGTAGGGGTAGAGCGCGGCGCAGCCGAACAGGCGTCCGTCGTGCTCGATGACCGAGAAGTGATCGATGTCGCGTTCGAGCTGGTGGCGGCCGCGGCGCACCAGGGTGCCGTCGGCTTCGAGCGGTTCGATCAGTTGCAGGATGCCCCCGACGTCGTCGATCGTGGCTTCGCGCAGGCTTTCCAGATTCTCGTACGAGATCATCGTGCCCACGCCGTCGTGCGAGAACAGCTCGAGCAGCATGCTGCCGTCGAGCGAGAACGGCACGATGTGCGCACGCCCCACACCGGCGCGACACGCGCGCGTGGCGTACTTCAGATAGAACGCCGAATCGCGGTCGAGCGTGCCCTGCGACTGCAGGCGCTGGGCGTCCTCGAGCGTGAGTTCGCGCTGCAACTCGTTGTATTCGTTGAGAACGCCGGGCGTCTCGGTAATGAAGATCAGCTTGTCGGCGCGCAACGCAATGGCGGCCGACGACGCCACGTCTTCCATCGTCAGATTGAACGACTGGCCCGTGGGCGAAAAGCCCAGCGGCGAGAGCAGCACGATCTTGCCGTTGGCCAGCGAGAGGCGGATCGATTCCGCGTCGACCTTGCGGACCACGCCCGTGTGCTGGAAGTCGACCCCGTCGACGATGCCGACGGGGCGGCCCGTGACGAAGTTGCCCGAGACCACGCTGATGCGCGCGTTGCCCATCGGCGTATTCGGCAGCCCCTGGCTGATCGACGCTTCGATGTCCAGACGCAATTCGCCGGCCGCTTCCTTGACCGCTTCGAGCGCGGCGGCATCGGTGATGCGCAACTGCTGCGAAAAGTGCGACTCGATGTGTCGCAGGCGCATCTGCTCCTCGACCTGCGGTCGCGAACCGTGCACCAGCACGATGTGCATGCCCATGGCGCACAGCAGGGCGACGTCCTGAATCAGGGAGTCGAGCCCGCCCGCCGCGACGAGCTCGCCGCCGAAGGCGACCACGAACGTCTTGTCGCGAAACGCATGGATGTAGGGGGCGACCGATCGCAGCCAGTCCACGAACTGGGCTTGGTGGGCGGTCTCTTCGTCTTGTACGGCGGGGTCGGGTTCGGTCAGCATGGGTGTACGTGCGCAAACATGCGCAGATTATATAATGCGCGCCCATGGCAAGTGACGAACGAAATCGACAATCTCAGCCCCCGAAGCCGAAAGTGACGGCGCCGGGGCAAACGCGCGCCCAACCCAGGGACCCGGCGCAATCGCAAACGACGTCCGATCCGGGCGGCGCGCCTGCGAACGCGGGCCATCGCCCCGGACGCTCCCGCCAACCGGATCGCGGCGGCGAGGCGGGCGCCGCCGCGGGCAACCGCGCGACCAAAGCCGCAACGGGGCCGGGCAATGCCGCGACGGCCGCACGTCGGCCGTCGCCGGCCGAGCGTGCCGCGCGCGACGCCGAGCGACTCGCCGCACGGCAGGCCGCCGCCAACCGCGTGCCCGAAATCGCATTCCCCGAGGCACTGCCGGTGTCCGCACGCCGCGAGGAGATCGCACGCGCCGTCGCCGACCACCAGGTGGTGATCGTGAGCGGCGAGACCGGCTCGGGCAAGACCACGCAACTGCCGAAGATTTGCCTCGCGCTTGGGCGTGGCCTCGGCGCCGGCGGCACCGGCCTGATCGGGCATACGCAGCCGCGGCGCATCGCCGCGTCGGCCACCGCGCGCCGCATCGCGGACGAACTCGGCACTCCGCTCGGCGAAATCGTCGGCTTCAAGGTGCGTTTCAACGACACGCTGTCCAATGGGGCATCGGTCAAGTTGATGACCGACGGCATCCTGCTCGCCGAGACGCAGACCGACCCGCTGTTGCGTGCTTACGACACCATCATCATCGACGAGGCGCACGAACGCAGCCTCAACATCGACTTCCTGCTGGGCTATCTGAAGCAGTTGCTGCCCAGGCGTCCGGACCTGAAGGTCATCATCACGTCGGCCACCATCGATGCGGATCGCTTCGCGCGCCACTTCGGCACCGGCGAAGGCGAGACCCTGCGTCCGGCCCCCGTCATCGAAGTGAGCGGCCGGCTGTACCCGGTGGAAGTGCGCTATCGGCCGATTCAGGACGACGCGCGCATCGCCAACGCGGAAGGCCGCGAGAACAGTCGCGCCAGCGCCCGCGATCGTGAGCGCGATCTCATGGACGGTATCGTCGATGCCGTGGACGAACTCTGCCGCGAGGGGGCGGGCGACGTGCTCGTGTTCCTGCCCGGCGAGCGCGAAATTCGCGAAGCGGCGGAGGCACTGCGCAAGCATCATCCGCCGCACACCGAGATCCTGCCGCTCTTCGCGCGCCTGTCCGCCGCCGAGCAGGAGCGCGTGTTCAGGCCGTCGAACGCCCGTCGCATCGTGCTCGCGACCAACGTGGCCGAGACCTCGCTGACCGTACCGGGCATCCGTTACGTGGTCGATGCCGGCACCGCGCGGGTGAAGCGCTACTCCTACCGCAACAAGGTCGAGCAGCTTCAGATCGAATCGATCTCGCAGGCGGCGGCCAATCAGCGCGCGGGTCGCTGCGGTCGCGTGGCCGACGGCGTGTGCATTCGTCTGTACGACGAAGCGGACTTCCAGTCGCGCGCGCGATTCACCGACCCCGAGATTCTGCGCTCGTCGCTCGCCGCGGTAATTCTGCGCATGCAGTCGCTGCGCCTGTCGAAAGTCGAGGAATTCCCCTTCCTCGAGCCACCGCCGGGCCGCGCGATTGCCGACGGCTACCAGTTGCTGGGCGAACTGGGTGCGGTCGACGACGCCAACCAGCTCACGCCGCTTGGTCGTGAGCTGGCGCGTTTGCCGCTCGATCCGCGCGTCGGGCGCATGATCCTGGCCGCGCGCGACCAGCAGTCGCTGCGCGAAGTCCTCATCATCGCGAGCGGACTGGCCGTGCAGGACCCGCGCGACCGGCCCATCGAAGCCCAGGACGCCGCCGACAACGCCCACCGCAAATTCGCGGACGAGAAGTCCGAATTCCTCTCCTGGCTCAAGATATGGAAGTGGTTCGAGGAGGCGATCGCTCACAAGAAGTCGAACCGCCTGCTGACACAGGCCTGCCGCGAGAATTTCCTCTCGCAACTGCGTCTGCGCGAATGGCGCGACGTTCACAGTCAGTTGCTGACCGTGGTGCGCGAGCAGGGTTGGCGCATCAACGAGTCCGAAGCCACATACGAGCAGGTGCACCTTGCGCTGCTCGCCGGCTTGCTCGGCAACATCGGCTGCAAGGCCGACGACGATCCGCACTTCCTTGGCGCGCACGGCATCAAGTTCCACATCTGGCCGGGCTCCTCGCTCGTGAAAAAGGCCGGGCGCTGGGTCATGGCCGGTGAACTCGTCGAGACGAGCCGGTTGTACGCGCGCTGCATCGCGCGCATCGAGCCGGAATGGATCGAGCGTGTGGGCAAGCACCTCGTGAAGACCTCGCTGTCCGACGCCCACTGGGAAAAGAAGGCCGCGCAAGTCACGGCGTACGAGCGCGGCACGCTCTACGGGCTGACGATCTACGCCCGCCGTCGCATGAACTTCGGCCCGCGCGATCCGCGTCGCGCCCGCGAGATCTTCCTTCGCAGTGCGCTCGTCGAGGGCGACTGGGAAACGAAGCTGCCGTTCTACGCGCACAATCGCAAGCTGATCGCGGACATCGAACAGCTCGAACACAAGTCGCGGCGCCAGGACGTGCTCGTCGACGACGAGTTGATCTACGCCTACTACGACGCACACGTGCCCGCCGGCCTTTACGACGGCGCCAGCTTCGAGCACTGGTATCGCGAGACGTCCAAGGGCACGCCCAGACTGCTCTACCTCGTGCGCGACGACCTGATGCGCCACGAGGCCGCGGGTGTCACGACCGACCTGTTCCCGAAGAAGACGGCGATCGCGGGCGTCGAAATGGCGCTCACGTACCACTTCGAACCGGGGTCGCCGCGCGACGGGGTCACGCTGGCCGTACCGCTCTACGCGCTCAATCAGGTCGACGCGCGCCGATGCGAATGGCTCGTGCCGGGCATGCTCAAGGAGAAGGCGCACCTGCTGATGAAGTCGCTGCCGCAGAAGCTGCGCCGTCACTTCGTGCCATTGCCCGAATACGCGGCCGGGTTTGTCGATCGCGCCACGTTCGGCCAGGGCGCACTGCTCGACGCGCTGATAGCCGATGCGCGCGAGCAGACCGGTGTCATGCTCAAGGCGAGCGATTTCAAACTGGAAATGCTCCCGGCGCACCTGTCGATGAACTTCAAGGTGATCGACGAGCACGGGCGTCAGCTCGGCATGGGACGCAATCTCTCGCAGTTGCGCGCCGAACTCGGGCAGCAGGCGCAGCGCACGTTCCAGGCGCTGGCCGCCCGAAGCGGTGCCACGCCCACCGGCGGCACCGCGACAGAATCTTCGTCGCGCGGCGGCCCCGCGCCGCGCGGCGATGGCAAGGCAGGCGGCAAGACCGGCGCGCAGGCCGTACCGGGGGCGTCCGCGGCATCGGGCACGGGCGCCGCGGCGGTCGAGCCCGGTCGCTACGACAACCTGACGACCTGGAGCTTCGGTGAGTTGCCGGAGATGCTCGAGATTCGCCGCGGCGGCCAGACGCTGTTCGGCTATCCCGCGCTGGTCGATCGCGGCGATCACTGCGACCTCGAAGTATTCGACGATCCGGACGAAGCGCAACGTCAGCATCGGGCAGGACTGCGGCGACTGTTCGCGATTCAGTTGCGCGAGCAGGTGAAGTACCTGGAGAAAAACATCCCCGGACTGCAGCAGATGGCCATGCAGTACCTGCACCTCGGGACACAGGAGGCACTGCGCGATCAGATCGTGGATCTGGCGCTGGAGCGCGCCTGTCTTCAGTTGCCATGGCCGAGCGACAACGCCTCGTTCGTCGCGCGCAAGGACGAGGGGCGTGGACGTCTCACGCTGCTCGCGCAGGAAATCGCGCGCCTGGCCGGGCAGATTCTGGCCGAGTACGCGGCGTTGCAGAAGAAGCTCGCGCAGGCCAAGCCGTTCGCGCAGGCGCATGCGGATCTTACGGCGCAGTTGCAACGTCTGGTCGGCAAGCGCTTCCTGATCGACACGCCCTATGCCCAGCTGGCGCACTTTCCGCGTTACCTCAAGGCGATGGCCGCGCGCATCGACAAGCTCAAGGCCGATCCGTCGCGCGACGCGCGTGCCATGAGCGAGCTCGGCCCGTTGTTGCAGAACTGGCAGCGGGCCACGTCGCAACGCCGGGATCAGGGCGATGCGCGACTCGACGAATTTCGCTGGCTGCTCGAGGAATTGCGCGTCTCGCTTTTCGCACAGGAGCTGCGCACACCGATGCCGGTGTCGGTCAAGCGGCTCCACAAGGTCTGGGAGGCGCTGCAGCGCTGAGCGGTGGCCGTCGGTGACATGCCATCCGTTGGCGTTCGACGCGTATGCCCGGACGCCAATTTTGCATGCAATGCCCGCGCCGGTTTGCGCTGGGTCAGAAAGTGTTGGAATGTTGTTTCGCCTGATCAAAAAAGGTGCGCCGCCGACGCGTTGCGGGGGCTTTCCGGCCCTACAATAGCGGCACCGTTTTGCGACGGTTCCAGGCGCCACTCGTCGCTCGTCGCTCGTCGCTCGTCGTTTTCACCCGAGCGCTTTCCCGCCCGGCACCCGCGGCTTCCCTGGCGTCGTTTTTTCGACATTCTCCGCACCTTTTTCTCCCGAGAGATCCTGCAATGCGCAAACTTCTGATCGCCGCCGGTCTGGCCGCTTCCCTGGGCCTGACGGCGCTGGCCGGCCCGGCGCGGGCGGCAGCCCCGGCACCCGACAGCGTGGTGGTCGTGCTCAATTCGGCCGACGCCAGCGTAAGCCTTATCGACAAGGCCACGCAAAAGGTCGTCCAGACGTTTCCCGTGGGCAAGGAGCCGCATCACCTGATGGCCACGCCCGATAACCAGTCGCTCATCGTGGCGAACTCGGTGGGCAACAATCTCGTGTTCCTCGATCCGAAGACGGGACAGATCCAGCGCAAGATCGAAAACATCGAAGATCCGTACCAGATCGGCTTCTCGCCGGACAAGAAGTGGTTCGTGGCCAACGCGCTGCGCCTGGACCGCGTGGACGTCTACCGCTTCGACGGCAAGAACCTGAGCGTGGCGCAGCGCATCCCGCTCAAGAAGATGCCAAGCCACCTGGTCTTCACTCAGGACAGCAAGCTCGTGTTCATCTCGTTGCAGGAGTCGAACGAGATCGCCGCCATCGATCTGGCCAGCCAGAAGGTGCTGTGGACGCTGAAAGTGGGCGACAGCCCCGCCGGCGTGTGGCTCACGCCCAACGACAAGTACCTGCTCGTGGGCATGACCGGCGCCGACTACGCGGCCGTGATCGACTGGCGCGCGCGGAAGGTGATCAAGACGATCCCGACCGGAAGGGGGGCGCACAACTTCCGTTCGCTCGCCGACGGCAAGCACGTGCTGATCTCCAATCGCGTGTCGAGCACGATCAGCATCATCGATCAGGACGCGCTCACGAATGTCGGCAACATTACCGGTCTGCTGCCCGGCCCCGACGACATGGAGCTCTCGGCCGACAAGAAGACGCTGTGGGTCACGTTCCGGTGGGCGCGCAAGGTCGGCATCATCGACCTGGCCTCGCGCAAGCTGATCAATACGATTGCCGTCGGACGCTCGCCGCACGGGATCTATTTCTACGACCGTGCGCCGGTGCTGTAACATCGGGGCATTGCCGTAAGGGCTTCACTCGCCGGGCGTCGTCGACGCCCGGTCCTGTTTCTGCATGAACGATATTCTTCGCGCGCTAGGGCGCGCGCTCGTGAGCCTGCTGCATCCGCGCATGCTCTGGCTCACCGCCATGCCCTTCGTCGTCTCCGGACTGATCTGGGGCGCCGTGATCTGGTTCGGCTGGGAACCATTCACCGACTTCCTGCGCGTGTGGCTCGAACAGTGGGAATTCACCCAGTGGATCTACCGCTTCTTCGGCTTCTTCGGCGTGGACAGCGTGCGCATGGCGCTCGCGCCGTTCATTCTGGTGGCGCTGCTCGTGCCGCTGATCGTCGTCACGTCGCTGCTGCTCATTGCGGGATGGTCGATGCCGGCGGTGTTGCGCCATCTCTCGCGCCGGCACTTCATTCATCTCGAGGCGCGTCAGGGCGGCTCGTTCTGGGGCAGCCTGGGCCAGTCGCTCGGGGCCACGCTCATCTTCCTCGTCGCCGCGCTCGTCACACTGCCGTTATGGCTGGTGCCGCCATTCTTCGCCATCGTGCCGCCGCTGCTGTGGGGCTGGCTCACTTACCGCGTGATGACGTACGACGCGCTCGCTTACCACGCCACGGCCGAGGAGCGGCGCCGGATCGTCCGGGAGAAGCGTCTGCCGCTGCTCGTGATCGGTGTGGCAACCGGTTTGCTCGGCTCGCTGCCCACATTGCTGTGGGTCTCGTCGGTCATCATGATCGTGCTGTTCCCGGTCATCGCGCTGCTCGCGATCTGGCTCTATGTGGTGATCTTCGTCTTTTCGGCGTTGTGGTTCGCCCATTACTGCCTGCGCGCACTCTCGCGCCTTCGCGCGGAGGATGCCCGGCATGAGCCGACGCTCGCCGGTACGGTCCTGCCGGTGGTCGACGATGCCCGGCCGGAGACCGAAGACCTGCCGCCGGCACTGCCCCCTCCGGGCAGCCCCAACGGTTCGCCCTGAAAGTGGCACAATCGTCACACCGCGCGCTGCCGGATTGGACCTTCGTCGTCTGAATCCCGGCGGCGCCGCGCTTTTCTCCCCCCAAGGCCCTGACGACAAGAAAAGGAAGCATCATGGCGGTCGGCATCATCATCATCGGCGACGAGATTCTCTCGGGACGCCGCCAGGACAAGCATCTGCCCAAGCTCATCGAACTGCTTACGGAGCGTGGCATGCAGCTCGGCTGGGCCGAGTACGTGGGGGATGATCCCGCGCGCATCACGGCCACCCTGCAACGCACGTTCGCAAGCGACGACATCGTTTTCGTAACCGGCGGCATCGGCGCCACGCCGGACGACCATACGCGTCAATGCGCCGCCGCCGCGCTCAATGTGCCGCTGGTACTCACGCCCGAAGCCGAGGCGCTCATCATGGAGCGCATCGCCGACACCAGTCCGGACGGCCGTGCCGACATGACGCAGCCCGATAACCGGCACCGTCTCAAGATGGGCGAATTTCCGGTCGGCGCACGCGTGCTGCCCAACCCTTACAACAAGATCCCCGGGTTCTCCATCGACCGCCATCATTTCATGCCGGGTTTCCCCGTGATGGCCTGGCCGATGATGGCCTGGGTGCTCGACACCTGTTACGCGGATCTGCACCACCTCACCAGGCACGCCGAACGATCGGTGCTGGTCTTCGGGCTGGCCGAATCGACGCTCACGCCGCTCATGGAGGACATCGAGGCCGAATATCCGGGGGTGAAGGTGTTCAGCCTGCCGAGCGTGGGCGACGCACAACGCGGCCCGGTCTACGCACGCCGCCACATCGACCTGGGTGTGAAGGGCGAGCCTGCTCTCGTCGGGGCCGCATTCGAGCGCTTGTTGGCCGGCGTGAGCGCGCTCAATGGGGAGATCGTCCATCCGGCGGACGCCGCCGCCTTGCCCGAGGGGACGGCGCCTTCGGCCCAGTGACGTCCCATTGACGCAATGACGGCCCGACCGCCCGGCCACCGGGGACCGCCCGGTCGAGCCGCCCAGAGGGGACTCAGAAGCCGCTCAGGACGAGCTTGCCGATGGTGCGTCCGCCTTCGAGCTGGGCGTGGGCGCGCCGCAGGTTGACGGCGTTGATCGGGCCGATCACCTCGCCGAGTGTGGTACGAAGGGTGCCGGCGTCGACCAGGCGCGCGACTTCAGTGAGCAGCTTGTGCTGCGCGATCATGTCGGGCGTCTCGTACATGGCGCGCGTGAACATGAACTCCCACACGAATGTCGCGCTCTTGTTCTTGAGCAGGCCGACGTCCAGCGGCCGGGCGTTCTCCACGATCGAGCAGATCTTGCCCTGCGGTGCGACGGCCTGCGCCAACGCCGGGAAGTGCTCGTCGGTGTCGTTCAGGCACAGGACAAAGTCCACCTGCGGCACGCCAGCGGCCAGCAACTGCGCCGGAATGTCCTGATAGTGGTCGATCACGTGTTGCGCGCCGAGTTGCCGGCACCAGTCGGCCGACGCCGGCCGCGACGCCGTCGCCACCACCGTCAGTCGCGCCACGCGCCGGGCGAGCTGAATGGCGATCGAACCGACGCCGCCCGCGCCGCCGACGACCAACACCGACTTTCCTTCATCGCTGCCGTCGGGCGCCACGCCGAGGCGGTCGAACAGCGCTTCCCAGGCCGTGATCGTCGTGAGCGGCAGGGCGGCCGCACTCACGAAGTCGAGCGACGTCGGCATATGGCCGACGATGCGCTCATCCACCAGATGGAATTCGCTGTTCGCGCCCGCGCGCGTGATGCTCCCCGCGTAATAGACCGGGTCGCCGACCCGGAAGAGCGTGGCGTCCGGGCCCACCGCGGCGACCGTGCCCGCGGCGTCCCATCCGAGCACGCGCGGCGTGGCTTCGACCTTGGCTTTCGGCGCGCGCACCTTGGTGTCGACCGGATTGACCGAGATGGCCTCGACTTTGACCAGGATGTCGCGCCCCGCAGGGGTGGGCGTCGGCAATTCGATGTCAACGAGGGATTCGGGATCGTCGATCGGCAGATAACGGGTTAATCCAACAGCTTTCATGAGTACTCTCCATTACGTTGATGGTGGTCGGCCGGATGTCGTCGGCGGGCCGCGCGAAGCAATAGCGAAAGACTACCGCTAGTGGATTGCATTGAAAATTCGCATAATGCCGAAAAGATTTTTCGGAGAATCCGTTAAATGGCATTGGACCTCGATACCGTGGCGTTGTTCGTTCGGGTGGCGGCGCTGGGCAACGTCTCGGCGGCCGGGCGCGAACGCGGGCTATCGCCTGCCACGGCCAGCACCCGATTGGCGCAACTCGAGGCCAGGCTTGGGGCGCGTCTGCTGCATCGCACGACCCGACGCGTGGCGCTCACGCAGGAAGGCGAAATGTTTCTCGCGCAGGCCCAGACGTTGCTGGCTGCCGAGGCGCAGGCATTCGCGAGTGTTGGGCAGGGGCGCGCGGCGCCGCAGGGACGCTTGCGGGTGTCATGCTCCTCGTCGTTCGGACGTCAGCATGTCTCGCCCGCCTTGCCGGCGTTTCTCGATCGCTACCCGGGGATTTCGCTGGACTTCCGGTTGACCGATCGCGTGGTCGATCTGCTGGAGGAGGGCGTTGACCTGGCGATTCGCGTGGGGGCGCTGCGCGACTCGACGCTCGTTGCCCGCAAACTCGCGAGTAATCGCCGCACGCTGTGCGCGTCCCCTGCGTATCTGGCGGCCCACGGCACGCCGAAGCATCCGGGCGATCTCGCCTCGCACGAATGTCTGATTCTGGCGGAACAGCGCGACTGGCGGTTCGTCACGCCGGGCGGCGAGTTGAATGTGCGTGTGGGCGGGCGGCTGGTTTCCGATAACGGCGAGGTGCTGCGCGACGCAGTGCTCGCAGGGATGGGAATTGCGCTGAAATCGACTTGGGACGTCGGCGTGCACCTGCAGCGCGGGGACCTGGTGGCGGTACTGCCTGCCTATCCCCTGGCCGAGGAGGTCGCCATCTGGGGCGTGTACCCCAGCCGGGCGTTCGTGCCCCCCAAGACGCACGCGCTGATCGAGTTTCTGCAAGCCCGCTTCGGTCCCGGGCCGGTGCCGTACTGGGATGCGCGGCCAGACGCCTCGTAGCGGGGCGCCGGGGCAAGGGGCCCGAGCGGGGCGGGGCGTGTGCCTCAGTGAAGATGATGGGTGCGAGCGAGCGGCGCGGCGCTATCCTCGTGCCCGATCGCGGGGCTGGCGTGATGCAGCACGAGTCGCCAGCCGTCCGCTTCCTTCAGATAGACGTTGGTGGCGAGTACGAAGGCGTAGCGCGCTTCGGGATGTGATTCCACCTGGATCTGCTCGAGCACGTTGTGAACGGCGCACAGCGGGTTGTTGGCCACCTGCAGGTGACTGACCGACACCTGTAGCCCACCGTTGGCCAGGATCTGTCGCCAACTGCTGCGCACGGCCGCGGGGCCGACATGGCGGGGGCCGGACGGGTGAATGCAAACGACTTCCTCATCCTCCGACCAGACGTCCATCAGCGCATCGGCGTCGCCCGTGCGCAGCGCCTCGTAATAGGCGTGCTCGGCGTCTTCCGGACTCAGAAAAATGGCAGCGGGCATATCGGCGGCCTCCGTCGGAATGTGGCGTCGGGCGGCGAATGCGCCGTCCGGCGATCGCGCCGATTATGGAGGGTTTGCCCGGGCTTGTCGAACGGCCGGCGGCAAGAGTGCGGGCGTTCGTGCGCGTCTCTTGATCTGGCGCAAGGCGGTGGGTGTCGTTGGCCGGTAGCGTATGGGGGTAACGCGGGGAAGCGTAACCGGTGAACGGGGCGTGCGAGGCAAACCAAGGGCGGGGACGCCTGCGCGCCCCCGGTGACCGGTCTCAGCAGTGAATGCCGGTCACGCCGGCGAGTTCGCGCAGGGCGGCAGCGTCGATGATCTTGACGTGCCGCTGGCGGATTTCGATCATGCCGTTTTGCGCGAAGCGCGAAAACAGGCGGCTGACCGTCTCCAGCTTGAGGCCGAGGAAGCTGCCGATTTCTTCGCGGCTCATGCGCAGCACAAATTCGTTGGCGGCGTAGCCCCGCGCCGAAAGACGCTCGGACAGGTTGTGCAGGAAGACCGCCAGCCGCTCTTCGGCGCGCATGGTGCCCAGGGCGAGCAGTTGCTGATGCTCGTTGCGGATTTCCTGGCTCATCAGACGATGCAGCTGGCGTTGCAGCGACGGTACCTGACGCGAAAGCGTCTCCAGTTCGCCGAAACGCGCAATGCACAGCTCGCTGTCCTCGAGCGCAATGGCAGTGCTGGGGTGATGACTGTCGGCCACCGCGTCCAGGCCGATCAGCTCGCCCTGAAGGTGGAAACCGACGACCTGCTCACGGCCGTCGGGCGCCGTGACGCAGCTTTTGAGCGACCCGAAGCGGATGCCGTAGACGGCGCTCAGGTCATCGTTGGCGTGATAGAGCACCTCGCCTTTCTTGAGGCGACGGCGCTCGCTCACGAGTGCATCCAGTCGTTCCAGTTCCGCTTCCGGAATGCCGACGGGCAGGCAGAACTGGCCCAGCGAGCAAGTGGAACAGCGGGGCTGGACGACGGGAATGCGACCGATTTCTGTGGTCATGGAGGCCCCTGAAGTTATTTTGAGAGTTTACCATGGGGCGTCGACCTGTCGATTCCGCGCCAGGAATGGCGAGGGTTTGCACGACGCTTTACGGGCGACAGTGTTTCAGTAATAATTGCGCACATACCGGACGTCCGTCTCGCCGCACTATCGGCCTGGGCGTTTTCCCGGCAGGTCGTTTCGAAGCATCCAGGTTGCGCCGCCGTCACTACGACCGAACACAAACGGGCGCGCGCTTATGCGAAGCGGTTGTTTTTTCGATCTACGACCGTTTCTCGTGTTCCAAGCATCCATTTATTCCTGATTCCGGGTTGCCAAGCCCCCGGTTTGCTTAGTCGCACATGAATACCCAAGAGGCGAAACTCGTCCTCGAGACCGCGTTGATTTGCGCGCAGGAGCCGCTCAAGGTCGGCGATCTGCGCAAGCTCTTCAATGACGCCGTGTCCGGCGACACGGTGCGCGCGCTGCTCGAGGAAATCCGCATGCAATGGGACGGCCGAGGTGTGGAATTGGTGGCGTTGGCCACCGGCTGGCGTTTCCAGAGCCGTCCGCGCATGCGCGAATACCTTGACCGTCTCAATCCGGAGAAGCCGCCGAAGTATTCGCGCGCCGTGATGGAGACGCTCGCGATCATTGCCTATCGCCAGCCGGTCACGCGTGGCGATATCGAAGAGATTCGCGGCGTGACGGTCAATACCCAGATCATCAAGCAGCTCGAAGACCGCGGCTGGATCGAGGTGATCGGCCATCGCGACGTGCCGGGGCGCCCCGGCCTGTACGCCACGACGAAGGACTTCCTCGACGATCTCGGGCTGCGCGCGCTCGACGCGCTGCCGCCGCTCGAAGATCCGGCGGCGCAGGCGCAGATCGACCTGCTCGCGCAGCAGAACATCGAATTCGGCGAGCGGGCCGAAGGCGAAGCGGGAGAAGACGTGGCGTCGGATGACGCGCCGATGGCCGACGCCGAAGCGCTGGCGCGCCTGGCGCAGGATCGAGCCGACAATCTGCCGCTCGCGCAGGGCCTGCCGGAAGGACAACGGCCGACGTCCGGCGACGATGCGGTGACGGAAGAGGCGCTGCTCGACGCGGTCATGGCCGAAGGCGACGCCCCCGCGGATGCGGCGTATTCCGGCGAATCCGAGGCGGCGCTTGCCAATGCCGATGGTGACGTCGGGGCAATTCCGCCGGATGCCGAGGAACTCGTGCCGGCGGGACGCGTCAGTGAGCAGGTCGCGGCGCCGCAGGATGACGCGTCGGTCGGCGAGGGCGGCCAGGAGGTGCGGGGCCGTCAGAGCGTCGAGGAATTTTCCGAAGATTTGGGGAGTGCGGCTGCGGAAGGCGACGATCCGCCGCAAGATGCGCAGTACCTGGCAAGTGAGGCAAACGATGCACCGACGCAGGCGGACGATCCCGCAGCGCCGGTCACGCAGGAGGTTTCCCCGCGCGCTGTCGACCCGGCAGCGAACGAAGCCGCCACCGGTCAGCCCATGTCCGGTGGGATGGATGACGACGAGAACGACGGGGACGACAAGACTCTCGTCACGGGCACCTGAGGCACCGGCGCATTGCGTCGCGCGCAACAGCAGGGCCGTTAGCGATTAAGAACGAAGTCGCGGCAAGGATTTGCCGCGCATTCATGGTGCGAACACGGATCAGGGCGGCTCAACATGCCGGCCCGCAACGATCCCGTTTTCCAATGAGGTTGTGTTGAAACAGAACGAAGAATCCCAGGACCTGCACGCACGCGATGCCGGTGCCGAAGCACGTGCGCCGGAAGGCGAGGGTGGTGACGACAAGGCGTCGCGCCGCGGCTTGCGCCGCGGACCGCGTAGTCTGATCGCGCGTCGTCGCGCGGCGCAGCAAGCCAAGCGAGAGGGCGACGACAGCGGCACGGGCGAATTTGCCGCGTCCGACGCTTCGCAGGGCGTACCGTCCGGCGAAACGTCGCACAGCCAGGCGCCCGACGCCGACGGGGCGCCCGCCGCGGCGCAAGCGCGTGGCCGCCAGGGCGCTCGCAAGCCGCGCGGCGGCAAGCAGCGCGATGGCGCCTCGCCTGCGGCGAAGCCCGCGCAGGCCTCAGGCGCCGCGACCGGTGGCGAACCGGCGGGCAAGGCGCAACCGGGTGACGGCAAGGGCCGCGGCCGTAAGGGTGCCGCCGCCGTCGGTGGCCGAAGCGCCGGGGCCGGCAAGGTGGGCCGGGGCGGCAAGGGCGGCAAGAATGGCGATGACGACCTCTTCGCGTTCGTGACGTCGGGCGGGTTCGATAGCGACGACGCCGACGGCGACGCCAAGGCAGCTGCCAAGCGCGGCCGTCGACCGGCCGATCGTCGTGTCCTGTCGCCGGACGACGAAGCGCCGAAGCTGCACAAGGTGCTCGCCGAGGCCGGCATGGGCTCGCGTCGCGAGATGGAGGAGCTGATCCTTGCCGGGCGAGTATCCGTCAACGCCGAGCCGGCGCATATCGGCCAGCGTATTCTCCCGACCGATCAGGTGCGTATCAACGGCAAGCTCGTCAAGCGCCGCATCACCAGCAAGCCGCCGCGCGTGCTCCTGTATCACAAGCCGGCGGGCGAGATCGTCAGCCACGCCGATCCGGAAGGTCGCGCCTCGGTATTCGACCGTCTGCCGCCGATGAAGACGGCCAAGTGGCTCGCCGTCGGACGACTGGACTTCAATACGGAAGGTCTGCTGATCCTGACGACGTCCGGCGACCTGGCGAATCGGTTCATGCATCCGCGTTATGGCATCGAGCGCGAGTACGCCGTGCGCACTGTCGGCCAACTGAGCGAATCGTCGCGCCAGCAGCTGCTGCGCGGCATCGAGCTCGACGACGGTCAGGCCAATTTCCTGCGCTTGCAGGACGGCGGTGGCGAGGGCTCGAATCATTGGTATCACGTGGCACTGACGGAAGGTCGCAACCGCGAAGTGCGTCGCATGTTCGATGCCGCGGGATTGATGGTCAGTCGTCTGATTCGTACGCGTTATGGCCCGCTCACGCTGCCGCGCGGCTTGAAGCGAGGACGTTACGAGGAACTTGACGACGCTCAGGTGCGTTCGCTGTTCGCCGCCGTCGGCATGAAAATGCCGGGGGCGAGCGCGGACGACAAGGGCGGCAAGCCGGGCCGTGGCGGCAAGGCCGGCGCCGTCAAGGAGCCGCGCCGACAGCCGGATCCGATGCAGACCGCGCTGGGAGTGTTCAGCCGCGAGCCGGGGCAGTCGCGTCGTCCGCGTGCCAATCCGCTTACGGCGTTCGTCGGCCCGAGCGGCGGCTACCCGGGGCAGACGTCTTCGCCTCGCGGAGAAGGCCGGCGTTTCGGCGGCGGCAACGCAGCGGGCGGTGGCGGCTACAGTGGTCAGCCGCGAGGCAACGGCAATGGAAACGTCAATGGCAATCGCAGCCGTGGCGGCAACCGCGCCGGTGGTGGCAACTACGGCGGCGGCAATTCCGGTAACCGTGGCAACCGCGGCGGCAACCGTTCTCGTTGATGGGATCGGCGCGCCGCAGGCGTCGGCCGGATCGGGCGCCGAAGGCGCCCCGACCGAATGGCGCGGGGCGGGCTTTGCCGGCTCGCATGTTGCACTGCGGCAACGCCGCTCCGGCGCCCGTCCTTCGGGCATTTGCGGGCGCAAGCGTTGCAAATCGGCCCAAAACCATATAAAATCAAATAATAAGCTGTATTGCGTGTCGCACGTTCTGTTGCGGCGCGCACCTCATGCGCAATGAGGCTGCAAGAAATGGGCGTTTCGCCCATTTTTTTTTGCCGCGAGCGTTTCGCGGCCGATGCCGCCGCGTCGGGGAGTGGGTGTGTCGACTCAGGCATGCCGGCCCGGACGGTCGAGGCAGGTATCGTGCGCCGTCCCATGCGGGGCGCGCAGACATGTCGGGCGCTGTTGATGCGCGCGAGTTTTTCTAGGGTGAGCAAAGTTGCAATTGCCAGAACTGATCGAGACCACGGTCGAAGGCCTGGGTTACGAGCTGGTCGATCTTGAACGCGCCGGTGGCGGTCTGCTGCGGGTGTACATCGACAAGCCGGAGGGCATCACGATCGATGACTGCGAGACGGTGAGCCGTCAGCTCTCGCATGTGCTGATGGTCGAGAACGTCAATTACGACCGACTCGAAGTGTCGTCGCCGGGGCTGGATCGTCCGCTGCGCAAGCTGCGTGACTTCGAGCGCTTCGCCGGCACGGAAGTGAGTCTCACGTTGCGTGTGCCGCTCGAAGGCCGCAAGCAGTTCCGCGGCATTCTGCAGGCGCCGCAAGGCGAAAACTTGAGCCTTGAGTTCGAAGGCAAGGGCGGCCCGGCGCTGCTCGAATTCACCCTCGCGGATATAGACCGTGCGCGCCTTGTGCCGCAGATTGATTTTAGGAGTCGCAAACGATGAGTCGCGAAGTATTGCTGTTGGTCGATGCGCTCGCGCGCGAAAAGAACGTCGACAAGGATGTCGTGTTCGGCGCGCTGGAAGCGGCATTGGCTTCGGCCACCAAGAAGCGCTACACCGAAGACGTCGACATTCGCGTGCACATCGACCGTGAGTCGGGCGAGCACGAGAGCTTCCGTCGCTGGCTGGTAGTGCCGGACGAGGCGGGTCTGCAGGAGCCGGACAAGCAGATCCTGTCGTTCGAAGCCAAGGAAGAGAACCCCTCCGTCGAGATCGGCGAGTTCATCGAGGAGCCGGTGGAGTCGGTCGAGTTCGGCCGCATTGGCGCGCAGGCGGCCAAGCAGGTGATTTTGCAGCGTATTCGCGACGCCGAGCGCGAGCAGATCCTGTCGGACTTCCTCGAGCGCGGCGAAAAGATCATGACCGGTACGGTCAAGCGTCTCGACAAGGGCAACCTGATCGTCGAGTCGGGCCGTGTCGAGGCGCTGCTGCGCCGCGATCAGCTGATTCCGAAAGAGAACCTGCGCATCGGCGATCGCGTGCGTGCCTTCATCGTGAAGGTCGATCGCACGGCGCGTGGCCCGCAGATCGAGCTGTCGCGGACGGCGCCGGAATTCCTGATCGAGCTTTTCGGCATGGAAGTGCCGGAAATCGAGCAAGGCCTGCTGGAGATCAAATCGGCAGCCCGCGATCCGGGCGTGCGCGCGAAGATCGCCGTGGTCGCGTATGACAAGCGTATCGATCCGATCGGCACGTGCGTGGGTATTCGCGGCACGCGTGTCCAGGCGGTGCGCAACGAGCTGGGCGGCGAGAATGTCGACATCGTGTTGTGGTCGGAAGACCCGGCGCAATTCGTGATCGGCGCCCTGGCGCCGGCGGCGGTGCAGTCGATCGTCGTGGACGAAGAAAAGCACAGCATGGATGTCGTGGTCGACGAGAACGAACTCGCGGTGGCGATCGGCCGCAGCGGTCAGAACGTGCGCCTCGCGTCGGAGCTGACCGGTTGGCAGATCAACATCATGACGCCGGACGAGTCGGCCGAAAAGCAGAACGAAGAGCGCGGCACGCTGCGCACCTTGTTCATGCAGCGTCTCGATGTGGACGAGGAAGTGGCGGACATCCTGATCGAGGAAGGTTTCTCGAGCCTGGAAGAAATCGCCTACGTGCCTCTGAACGAAATGCTCGAAATCGAAGCGTTCGACGAGGACACGGTGCACGAGCTGCGCAATCGTGCGCGCGACGCTCTGCTCACGCAGGCGATTGCCACCGAGGAGAAGGTCGAGGGCGTTGCGCTCGATCTGAAGAGCCTCGACGGCATGACGTCCGAGCTGTTGGCCAAGCTGGCCGAGCATGAAATTCAGACGCGCGATGATCTGGCCGAGCTGGCCGTCGACGAACTGACCGAGATGACCGGCGTCGACGAGGAAGCCGCAAAGGCCCTGATCATGAAAGCGCGAGAGCACTGGTTCCAATGATGACCTGCCCCGGCACGCATATGGAACAGTGAACTTTGAAGTTAACCGCAAGGCGTCTGGCCTTGCTTGAAGAGGTTTGAATGGCGAGCATCAACGTAGCCCAATTTGCTGCAGAACTGAAAATGCCGGCCGGCGTGTTGCTGGAGCAACTCAAGGCCGCCGGCGTGGACAAACTCAGCGCCGACGATTCACTGACGGAAGCCGACAAGGCCCGTTTGCTGGAACACCTGCGCCGCGCCCACGGCGCGGGCGACGGCGACAAAAAGAAGATTACTCTGACGCGTCGCCAGACTTCGGAAATCAAGCAAGCCGACGCAACCGGCAAGGCACGCACGATTCAGGTGGAAGTGCGCAAGAAACGCACTTTCGTCAAGCGTGACGACGTGGCCGAAGGCGTGGACAGCGCAGCCGCCGCGGCGGAAGACGAAGCGCTGCGTCAGCGCGAGGAAGACGCACGCCGCGAGGCGGAGCGCCTGGCGGCCGAGGCTGCCGAGCTCAAGCGTCGCCAGGAGCAACTGGAGCGCGAGGAAGCCGAGCGCCGCGAGCGCGAAGAGAAGGAAGCTGCCGAGCGCCGTGCGCGCGAGGAAGCGGACCGCGCAGCCGCGGCCAAGGCGGCCGAAGAGCAAAAGGCGAAGGCGGCGGAAGCCAAGGCCGACGCCGAAGCCGAGAAGGCGGCCACCGTGGATGCCGAAAAGGCTGCCAAGGCCGAAGCCGAGAAGGCCGATGCCGACAAGGCTGCCGCCGCCAAGGCCGAGGCCGAGCGCGAGCAGGCACGCAAGGCCAGCGAAGAAGCGCGCGCGGCCGCCGAGAAGGCCAGTGCGGCTGCCGACAAGGCGCGTGCTGAAGAAGAAGCCATTCGCAAGCGTCGTGCCGCGGCGGAAGCCGAAGCGCGTGCGATTCGCGAAATGATGAATGCCCCGCGCCGTGTGCTCAAGGCGCCGGAGCCGGCCCCCGCGGCTGCCGCGGCGGCCAAGCCCGAGGCGAAGGGTACGCTGCACAAGCCGGCCAGGCCGGAAGGTGCCGCGGCCGCCAAGCCGGCGGACAAGAAGCCGGCAGCTGCTGCGCCGGCAACGACGACGGCCGGTGCGGCCGACAAGAAGGACAAGAAGGGCGGTGCCTGGCAGAAGGACGCCGATAACCGCAACAAGCGCGGCGGCATGAAGACGCGTGGCGACACCAGCGGTGGTTCGGACGGCTGGCGCGGCGGTGGCCGTGGCGGGCGTCGCGGCGATCGTCATGCGCAGGACGACCGTCAGGCGTTCCAGGCGCCGACCGAGCCGGTGGTGCGCGATGTGCACGTGCCGGAGACGATCAGCGTTGCCGATCTCGCGCACAAGATGTCGGTCAAGGCCGCGGAAGTCATCAAGCTGATGATGAAGATGGGCCAGATGGTGACCATCAACCAGGTGCTGGACCAGGAAACGGCCATGATCGTGGTCGAGGAGCTGGGCCACCGCGCCATCGCCGCGAAGCTCGACGATCCGGAAACGCTGCTGGATCTGGGCAACGAGGCGACCGAAGCGGAAGCGCTGCCGCGTCCGCCGGTGGTCACCGTGATGGGTCACGTCGACCACGGCAAGACCTCGCTGCTGGACTACATCCGTCGCGCCAAGGTGGCGGCGGGCGAAGCCGGCGGGATCACGCAGCACATCGGTGCGTACCACGTCGATACGCCGCGCGGCACGGTGACGTTCCTCGACACCCCGGGTCACGAGGCCTTTACGGCCATGCGTGCGCGCGGTGCCCAGGCAACGGACATCGTGATTCTCGTGGTGGCGGCCGACGACGGTGTGATGCCGCAGACGAAGGAAGCGATTGCCCACGCGAAGTCGGCCGGTGTGCCGATCGTGGTGGCGATCAACAAGATCGACAAGCCGGAAGCCAACCCGGACCGCGTGAAGCAGGAACTCGTGGCCGAAGGTGTGGTGCCGGAAGAGTACGGTGGCGATTCGCCGTTCGTGCCGGTGTCGGCCAAGACGGGCACGGGGATCGACGATTTGCTCGAGAACGTGTTGCTGCAAGCCGAGGTGCTGGAGTTGAAGGCACCGGTGGACGCGCCGGCCAAGGGCATCGTGATCGAAGCGAAGCTCGACAAGGGCAAGGGTCCGGTCGCTACGATTCTGGTGCAGTCGGGCACGCTCAACCGCGGTGACATGGTACTGGCGGGTCAGGCCTACGGCCGCGTGCGCGCCATGCTCGACGAGACCGGCAAGAACGCGAAGGAAGCGGGCCCGTCGATCCCGGTGGAAATCCAGGGTCTGTCGGAAGTGCCGGGTGCGGGTGAAGAAGTGCTGGTGGTGCAGGACGAGCGCAAGGCGCGCGAAATCGCGCTGTTCCGTCAGGGCAAATTCCGCGACGTGAAGCTGGCCAAGCAACAGGCCGCCAAGCTCGAGAACATGTTCGAGCAGATGGCCGAAGGCGAAGTCAAGACGCTGCCGCTCATCATCAAGGCAGACGTTCAGGGTTCGCAGGAAGCGCTCGCGCAGTCGCTCAACAAGCTCTCGACGCCGGAAGTGCGCGTGCAGATCGTTCACGCGGCGGTGGGTGGCATCAGCGAAAGCGACGTCAACCTGGCCACCGCTTCGAAGGCGGTCATCATCGGCTTCAATACGCGTGCCGATGCGCTGGCGCGCAAGCTGGCCGAGTCGAACGGTATCGACATCCGCTACTACAACATCATCTACGACGCCGTGGATGAGGTGAAGGCGGCAATGTCGGGCATGCTGGCGCCCGAGAAGAAGGAAGAGATCACGGGTCTCATCGAAGTGCGTCAGACGTTCCGTGTGCCGAAGGTCGGTACGGTGGCCGGCTGTATGGTGCTCGACGGCTTCGTCAAGCGTTCGTCGCACGTGCGTGTGCTGCGCGACAACGTGGTCATCTTCACGGGCGAGCTCGATTCGCTCAAGCGCTTCAAGGATGACGTGAAGGAAGTCAAGTCCGGCTTCGAGTGTGGTCTGTCGGTGAAGAACTTCAACGACATCACGGAAGGCGACCAACTGGAAGCGTTTGAAATCACGGAAGTTGCGCGCTCGCTGTAACGCGGTCGACACAATGGATGTGGAATGGCCCACCGAGCCGGGAAACCGGCGGCGTGGGCCATTGCATTATTAGCGAGTTTGTTATGGCAAAGAAACGTGGCGTTCCGGGTCGCAATCTTCGTATCAACGACCAGATCCAACGCGATCTGTCGGAGTTGATTCAGCGCGAAGTGAAAGACCCGCGCATTGGTCTGGTCACGCTGCAAAGCGTGGAAGTCACGCCTGACTATGCGCATGCGAAAGTGTTTTATACGACGCTGACCGGCGATCCCAAGGCCACCGGTGAGGCGCTCAACGAGGCGGCAGGCTACCTGCGCAATCTGCTGTTCAAGCGTTTGCACATTCATACCGTGCCGACGTTGCATTTCCACTTCGACCAGTCGATCGAACGCGCGATCGAGATGTCGCGCCTGATCGATACGGCCAACGCGACGCGCGCGAGGGACGAGGCGGGCGAAGGCAGTGACGAAGGCAGTGACGAAGGCAGCAAGGACGGCGACGAGAAGTAAGCCGTCGATCGATAAGCGCAACCTGCCGGGCGGCCCATGGCAAGCCCGGCGGCGTTGCGATGCCCGTGCGCCGCGCTGCTGACGGCGTGACGGGGCAGGCATTGACTCCCACCAGAATTTCTCAGGCAATCTCCGCACCATGACGGACCCGCGTTCGCAGGCACCCCGCCAAAAGCTCCCCCGTTTCGCACTCGATGGCGTGTTGTTGCTGGACAAGCCGCTCGGCCTGTCATCCAACGATGCCCTGATCAAGGCCAAGCGTTTGCTTCAGGCGCTCAAGGCAGGCCACACGGGCACGCTCGATCCCTTGGCGACCGGGTTGCTGCCGCTGTGTTTCGGCGAGGCGACGAAGTTCTCGCAGGACTTGCTCGAGGCCGACAAGACCTACGAAGCGCACGTGCGCCTGGGCGAGACGACCACGACGGGCGACGCCGAAGGCGAGGTGTTGCAAACGCGGCCGGTGACGGTGGACGATGCGGCGATCCGTGCCATATTGCCTCGTTTCATGGGGAGGATTTCGCAAATCCCGCCGATGTACTCGGCGCTCAAGCGCGACGGCAAACCGTTGTACGAATATGCGCGCGCGGGCCAAACGCTCGAACGTGAGGCGCGCGAGGTCACCGTCCATGCACTGGCGCTGACGCAAAGCGCACTGCCGCACACGAACGAATTCACGTTCCGTGTGACGTGCAGTAAAGGCACATACGTGCGCACGCTTGCGGAAGACATCGGGGAAGCGTTGGGGTGCGGTGCTCACCTGCGCGGTTTGCGCCGCACGGCGGTGGGACCGCTGACACTCGACGGCGCCGTCACGCTCGAAGACCTGAGCGCGCTGGATCATGCGCAACGCGTGGCGAAGCTCGCACCGGTCGATGCATTGCTCAAGACGCTGCCCGCGATCATGCTCGACGAAACGCTGGCGCGACGCTTCAGTCACGGTCAGCGTCTGCGACTCGACGAGATCCGCTGTCCGACGCCATTGCGTGCTTACGCAGCCGCGCACGGCGAGATCGAAGTCAAGGTCTACACGGAGGCCACGAGCGAAGCCACTTCGCGCTTGCTGGGGGTCGCGCGACTCGATGGCGAAGCGTTGCTCACACCGCAGCGACTGCTCAAGACACAGTCATCGTGAGCGCGCCGGGTGGCGTGCCGATGACGCCCGTCACCCGTCACCAATGCCGCGGGGCCATGCCGGGCCATTGGCGTTCGGGCCATGCATCGAGGCCCGCATCAGCGCGCAGCGGACACGCGCGCGGACGTCAGAGGCCCATGACGATCCCCGTCAGCTTGCAACATTCTCCGGCTTGAGCTCGACGATGGCGTCGAGTGCTGCCTTCACATCCATGGCGTACTTCGCCAATGCCTTCTGTTCCTCGGTCTTCGGCTCGAACGACGGCACGCTTACCGGGTGATTGCTCTCGTCTACCGCGACGAACACCATCAGGCAATCGGTCGTCTGGCGCAGTTCTCCCCACTTCGGATCGCCGGCGTGGACCGACACGTGGATATGCATGCTGGTGCGGCCCGTGGCAACGATGCGCGCGCGCAGCTCCACCAGATTGCCCACCAGAATCGGACGGCGAAAACGAATGTTGCCCACGCTCACAGTGACGCAATAACGTCCCGACCACGTTGCGGCGCAGGCGTAGGCCACCTCGTCGATCCATTTCATGAGGGAGCCGCCGTGCACCTTGCCGCCGAAGTTGACGGCGGCCGGTTCGGCCAGAAAACGGAAGGTGATCTCGGAGCGGTCGTTCGGGTTCTGCGGGACGGTCATGGTGCGTGTTATCGGGGGCGGATGGATCGTGTCCGGGCGCGGCAAAATGTCGCGTCGGCGGGGATGCGCAATGATACTGCGATTGGAACCGTCCTGCCCGTGCCCGTCGGGGCGTGGGTCGTCCCAGGAATCCCGGCGCGTGACTTCCGTGCGGGGCCTTTTGCGTCATGCCCCGTAATGTCGAGCGCACAATCTGCAAGCGCGCCGACGCCGACGCGGCGCACAGTGGATGCGACATGGCGTGGTGGGCGTGGGCCATGTGGTCCGACGGCACGTCGGCGACGGGAGGTGCTCCATGATCACGTGTGCCGGCAGCGCGGGGCGTGTCGTGCCTGCGATGCCGCCGTTTCTCTTGCCGGACCGACCGCTGGCCGACGCTCGCCCATCGGAGTCGAACGGTCATGCCGAGGTCGACATCGAGGTGCAACGCGTCTCTTGCATTCAAGCCGCCGAAGCGTGCCACGCTGCGTCCGCGCAAGGGGGGGCGCCCATCGAGCGGATCGGTGACGACACGCATGCACAGCTTCGCGCACTCCGCCTGCGTGCGCGAGACGCCCGCGAGGCGGCGCGAACGCACGACGAAATGCGCGTGCTGATCGGCGGTGAATCGAAGGACGGGGCGCACGACCGTTCGAGCGGAAAAACGCCCCATGAGGCCGTGTGCCTTCCGCCCGCCTCCGGCATATCGCGCGCTTCAGCCTCAGTGCCGGATGGCGCGACGCCGCCGGTGGTCGAGCCCCCCGGCTATGCCTGTCCAGTGCGCTCCGGGGTGTTGCTCGCCCACGCCGCCAGTTTTGGCGTTCAAATGGTCAGCGTTGCGTCGCCGTATCTGGCGCCCGATGTCTTTGCGCGACTTGCGGGCGCACGGGTGTGCGAGCGAGTGCGTTCGTCGGCAACCTTCGCGGGCCGGGGCGGGCGATGCAAGGTGTTGCGCATCGGCAGGGCGATTTTCACCCCGGGCATGATGGTCGCGCCGTACTTCGCGCTGCTTGCGCTGGGCGATCTCATTTGCTGGGGTGTCGAGTTTCACCGCCCGGGCACGTTGCCGTTTCAGGGGGACAGTCTTGCCAATCTGATGTACTGGCTCAACGCGCGTGGCGCGTTCGAGCGGGTGCACGCCGCCCTCGGGGCAAATGACGCCGCAATCCTCGCCGCCGTCAAGCGAGTGCGCGTGCTGGAGCGGATGGTTGCGAAGCTGCGCACGGCACTCGTCGCGCACGACGATCCGGTCTGGCAAAAGGCGCTCGCGGCCCGGATTCGTCTCCTGTCGACCGGGGTCTTCGTGTGGCTGATCGCCCGCCTGCCGTTCAGTGACGACGTGAGCGAATTGCCGAAGGGCCTGTCCGAGTTTTACCAGTGGCTTGAAAGTCTCGGCGCGGGAACGAAGCTGGCCGCGGCCTTGTCCGGGTCGCTCGTGTCGTCGCGCCCGAGCGCGGAGGCTGACGCGTCCCTGGAGGACGAACTGGTGTGCGTCCGCGTCGACCCGCGCGACATTGCGCCGACGGTCGAGGCGGATTCCCAATAAAAAAACCCCGCCAGTTTCAGCGGGGTTCAAGAAGTGCCCGGTCGTACAGAGCAGGTCCGGGCACTCGGGGGGAAGTCGTTGAATCAGTGCGCGCCGGCCGCGGCGTCGGCGCCGCCGCCACCACGGATCGGGCGCGTGACCCAGACCATCACGATCATGAGCACGAACAGCACGGCCGAGATCCAGAAGATGTCGTTGGCGCCGAGCATGGCCGATTGCTGCGTGACCAGCCGGTCAATGAAGCCATTGGCCTGCGGCGTCGTCATGCCAAGCTGATTGAGGGTCTGCACCGAGCCATTGAACGTCGGATCGTACGGCGTGAGATGCTCGGTCAGCTGCGCGTGATGCAGGGTGATCCGGTTGTCCCAGACCGTCGTGGCGATCGATGTGCCGACGGCCCCGCACGTAATGCGCACGAAGTTCGACAAACCGGCGGCGGCCGGAATCCGGTGCGGCGGCAGGCCCGACAGGATAATGGCCGTGAGCGGGATGAAGAACATCGACATCGGCACACCCTGCAGGAAGGTCGGAATCATCAGCGTGCGCGTGTCGACCAGCGTGTTGAAGTGCGAGCGCATCAGGAACACGAGCGCGAACAGCAGGAACGAGACGGTCACGACCCAGCGCGCGTCGAGCTTGGGCAGGAACTTGCCGATCACCGGCGACAGGATGATGGCGAACAGACCCACCGGCGCCATCACGAGCCCGGCTTCGGTGGCGGTGTAACCGAGGTAAATCTGCAGCCACTGCGGCAGGATCACCAGATTGCCGAAGAACAGTCCGTACCCGACCGAGATCGCCACCACACCGCCCGTGAAGTTGATGCGCTTGAAGAGCGTGAGATCGACCACCGGATGCTGCTCCGTAATCTCCCAGATGACGAAGAAGCAGAACGACACGAGGGCCACCAGTGCGAGGATCACGATGGTCGACGAATTGAACCAGTCGAGTTCCTTGCCTTTGTCGAGCATCACCTGCAACGAGCCCACCCACAGGACGAGCAAGGCCAGTCCGACGGTGTCGATCGGCTTGCGCTGTGTCGGGGTTTCCCGCTTGGCGTAGATCATCCACGTGACATACGCGGCGGCGATGCCGACCGGAATGTTGATGTAGAAGATCCAGGGCCAGTGGTAGTTGTCGGAAATCCAGCCGCCGAGAATCGGCCCCATGACCGGGGCGACGAGTGTCGTCATGCCCCATAGGGCGAGGGCCATCGAACTCTTCGCCGGCGGATAGCTCGAGAGCAGCAACGATTGCGAGAGCGGAATCATCGGTCCGGCCACGGCGCCTTGCAGCACGCGGGCCGCGAGCAGGAATTCGAGCGTGGGCGCCATGCCGCACAGCCACGACGCCAGCACGAACAACAGGATCGAGGTGATGAACAAGCGCACCGCGCCGAAGCGTTCCGTCAGCCAGCCCGTGAGCGGCACCGAAATGGCATTGGCAACAGCGAACGACGTAATCACCCAGGTGCCCTGGCTCGACGAGACGCCTAGGTCGCCGGAAATGGCGGGGATCGATACGTTGGCAATCGAGGTGTCGAGCACGTTCATGAACGTGGCGAGCGACAACGCAATGGTGCCGAGTACCAGCTGGCCGCCCGTGAGCGGGCCAGGAGCGTTTTGATTTGCCATGAGATGTCAAAGGGGGTGGGGGGCACCCCCCTCCGATTTACAGGGGACGTGCGCGGGCCGGCTGATTGCGCGTGTCGCTGGCGCCACCGGAGGCCGATCCTGCCGGACCCGCGTTCTCGGTGATGATCTTGGCGACGATATCGTCGGCGTCGTGGCCGACCTTGTCATACACATCGGTCGAATAGACCGGCAGGGCGGGGGCTTCGCCCAGTTCCTTGCCGTCCGTGTTGCGCACGTTCACCTTGACCTGCATCGACAGGCCGACGCGCAGCGGGTGCGCCTGCAACTGCTTCGGATCGAGCGCGATGCGCACCGGCAGACGCTGGACGACCTTGATCCAGTTGCCCGTGGCGTTCTGCGCCGGCAGCAGCGAAAACGCACTGCCGGTACCCGCCGAGAAGCCGGCGACCGTGCCTTTGTATTCCACCGACGAGCCATACACGTCCGCCGTGAGCGTGACCGGCTGGCCCACGCGCATGTGCGCGATCTGCACTTCCTTGAAGTTCGCGTCGACCCACACCTGGTTGAGCGGCACCAGCGCCATGAGCGGCGCGCCGGTGGCCACGCGCTGGCCGACCTGCACGGAGCGCTTGGCCACATAGCCGTCGACCGGCGCCGGAATCGAGGTGCGGGCGTAGTCGAGGTAGGCGGCGCGCACCTTCGCGGCGGCCTGCTGCACGTTCGGGTGCGTCGTGACCGACGTCTTGTCCGTGAGCGCCTTGTTCGACACCAGCTGGGCGCGGGCCTGTTCGAGCGCGGCGCGCGCGGACTTCACGGCGTCCTGGGCGTGGGCAAGTTCCTCGCGCGACACGGCTCCCGTGGCAATCGCCATTTCGCGACGCTTCACGTCGGCCTGTGCCTTGGCGAGTTCCGATTCGCGCATGGCCACCGTCGCGGCGTACGCATCGTTGTTCACGAAATATGTGCGCACCTGACGCACTGTCTGCGCCAGATTCGCCTCGGCTTGCAGCAGTGCCACGCGGGCGTCGGTCTGGTCGAGCGTGACGAGCGGCTGACCGGCCTTGACCATCTGGGTGTCGTCGACCTTCACGCCGGTCACGGTGCCGGCCACCTGCGGCGTGATCTGCACCACGTTGCCCGCGACGTAAGCGTCGTCGGTGTCTTCGTAGTAACGCGCATACAGCGCGTAGTAGGCGCCATAGCCGATCGCCGCGATCGCGATCACGGCCGTCAGCGTCAGCATCATGCGGCGGCGCTTGCCGTTGCCCTGGGCCGGCTGGGCAGGCGCTTGTTGTTGGTTCTCGCTCATCATTTGCTCCGTACTAATCTCTTAATGTGCTTTGACGTTGTCTGTTCTGTATGACGGGGGCCGTTCAGTGCGTCTGCATGGCGCCGTCCTCGGCCTTGGCCGGGGGCGCCTGTCCCACGACGAGGCCTGCGGCCTGTGCATCGAATCCCCCGCCGAGGGCCTTGATCAGGCCGATCTGCTGATCGCGGCGCGCGCTGTCGATATTCACGCGGGCCTGTTCCTGTGCGAGCAGCGACGATTCGGCGGTGAGTACGGTCAACTGCGGCGTGAGGCCGGCCTTGTAGCGATCGACGGCAAGATCGTAGGCGCGCTGGGCGGCGTCCTGCGCCACGCGCTGCGATACCATCTGCTTGTCGGCGGAACGAATCGACGACATGCGATCCGCGATGTCGCCGAGCGCCTTGTTGAGCGTCGAGTCGTAGTTCGCGACGGCGCTTTCATACGCCGCGTACTGGCCCTTCAGATTGGCGCGCAACCGGCCGCCGTCGAAGATCGGCAGCGAGATGACCGGGCCGGCCTGAATGGTCTGGCTGCTGGCGTTGAGCAGCTTGCCCAGTCCGAACGTCGAGAACCCGAAGGCGGCGTTGAGATTGACGTCGGGATAGAAGCGGGCCTTGGCCACGTCCACGCCCTTGAGCTGGGCTTCCACGCCCCAGCGGGCCGAGACGATGTCCGGGCGGCGGCCGAGCAGCGCCAGCGGCAGGTTGTCGGGCAGGGCGGGCGTGGGCAGTTTGGCAAGCGTCGGTCGCGAGATATCGAGGCCGCGATCCGGCCCTTTGCCGAGCAGCACGCCCAACTGGTGACGCGTGAGCAGGATCTGGCCGTCGAGCTGCGCGATCTGGGTCTGAATGTCGGCCGTGTTGCTGTCGGCCTGCTTCTGTTCGACCTGCGTGTCGAGGCCCGCACGCACGCGATCGGCCGTGAGCTTGCCGAGGTTCTCACGCTGTCTGGCGACGCGTTCGAGCACGTCGTGCAGGGCGTATTGCTGCGCCAGCTGGTTGTAAGAACGTGCCACGGCGGTGGCCAGCGCGAGCCGCACTTCCTGGTCTTCGGCCTCTTCCGCGCGCTCGGCCGAAGTGGCCTGGGCGCGGGCCGCCCGGTTCTTGCCCCACAGGTCGAGCTCCCACGACAGCGAGGCCGTCAGGTCGCCCTGGGTGAACCACGTGCCGCCGTAACCCGGTGGATAGATGGTGTTCTCCGTGAACTTCTCGCGGTAGACGTCGCCCTGAAAACCGACCGAGGGCAGCAGGGCCGCCGCGGCGCCTTCGGTCTGGGCTTGCGCGGCCTTCAGGCGGGCGGCGGCCATCGCCAGGTCCGGGTTGCCGGCGAGCGCCTCGTCGATCAGGGACACGAGTTGCGGATCGCCGAAACGCTGCGCCCAATCGGTGCCCGGCCATTGTCCGCCTTCGGAGGGCAGGCTGCGCTGGGTCTGGTACTGATCGGGTGTGCTGATCTGCTTGTCGCTATGGATGCCGGCGAAGTTCGCACAACCGGCAAAGCCCAGCGTGACAACCGCCAGGCTGAGGGCGGAAATCGCTGAGTGGACCCGCTGACGCGGGAGGAAAGGTGAGGCCGCTTTCATCGCAAAACCTTTACGAGTGAAGTCTTCTACTGACATTGATCGGGAATTCGGGCCGGCACGAGCGCGTGAAACCGTGGACTCGGCATGCTTTTCTTGAGGCGTTGGCGCGGACGCGTCGTCATCCGGCTTCGCCGTTGACGATCACGCGTCGCAGCAAGCTCTTCAGAAATCCTACTTCTTCCGGGGTAAAGCCCTGCAACAGATGATCGGCGGCGCGCACGAAGATGTCCGGCATGCGGTCGGCCATCGCATGGCCGGCTTCGGTGGCGCTCAGGTTCACCGTGCGCCGATCCATCTTGCTGCGCTCGCGCTCGAGCAGGCCGTGCGCCTCGAGCCTGTCGAGCAACCGGGTGACGGCGCTCGCGTCGATGCAGTAATCGCGCGCCAGGTCGGCCGCCGTCTTGCTCTTGCCGGTGGCGACCTTGTACAGCATGGTCGCCTGGGTGCTCGTCAACCCGTATTGCGACGTCTCCTTGGTCAATTCCGCGAGAATCAACTGACGCACGCGGGCGACCAGATACCCGAGGGAATCGTCGATGTCGTAGGCGTTGCGCGGGGGATCGCCGTGCGGCGCGTCGGGCTGCGACGTCGGCGCGGTCGGGGAAACGGAGACGGGCGGTTCGGACATGTTTCGTGTTGCTGCAATAGTTGACTAGTCACGATTATAGCGTTCACTTAATAAATTGCAAGTCAATGCAATAGTTGACTAGGCAAATATTGTGGCCGGATCAGAGGGAAAGATGCCGGATGCTGCATGGCGGCAGCCCGGGCCCGGTTCGAGGGGGGCGGCGGCGAGCCGGGACGGCCGCATGGATTTCGGGACGCCGTGACCGCCGGCGACGCCGCGCGTTGTTGCATCGCAGAAAGGCCATGACGCCGGACATGCGCAAGTGGTAGAATCGCGGATTCTCCAAAGGCTTTTTCGAGCACCTTCTTCATGACCCGCGCTCTCCGTAATATCGCCATCATCGCGCACGTCGACCACGGCAAAACCACGCTCGTCGACCAGTTGCTGCGCCAGTCGGGCACCTTCCGCGAAAACCAGCAAGTCGCTGAACGCGTGATGGACTCGAACGACATTGAAAAAGAGCGCGGCATCACGATCCTCGCCAAGAACTGTGCCGTCGAGTACGAAGGCACCCACATCAACATCGTCGATACGCCGGGACACGCGGACTTCGGCGGTGAAGTCGAGCGCGTGCTCTCGATGGTCGACAGTGTGCTGCTGGTGGTCGACGCCGTCGAAGGCCCGATGCCGCAAACGCGCTTCGTCACGCGCAAGGCCCTGGGCCTTGGCCTGAAGCCGATCGTCGTGGTCAACAAGATCGACCGTCCGGGCGCTCGTCCGGACTGGGTCATCGATCAGACCTTCGACCTGATGGACAAGCTCGGCGCCACGAACGAGCAGCTCGATTTCCCGGTGGTGTACGCCTCGGCCCTGAACGGCTTCGCGAGCCTCGATTCGAATGTGCGCGAGGGCACGATGAAGCCGCTGTTCGACGCGATCCTCGAACATGTGCCCGTGCGCGACGCCGATCCGGACGCGCCGCTGCAACTGCAGATCAGCTCGCTCGACTATTCGACGTTCGTCGGCCGTATCGGTATCGGTCGCATCACGCGCGGCCGCATCAAGCCGGGCCAGCAAGTGGTGATGCGCTCGGGCCCGGACGGCGAAATTCTCAAGCGCAAGATCAACCAGGTCCTGACCTTCAAGGGGCTGGAGCGCGTGATGTCGGAAGATGGCGCGGAAGCCGGCGACATCGTGCTGATCAACGGTATCGAAGACGTGGGCATTGGCGCCACGATCTGCGACGTGGATACGCCCGAGGCACTGCCGCTGCTGACCGTCGACGAGCCGACGCTCACGATGAACTTCTGCGTGAACACGTCGCCGCTGGCCGGCCGCGAAGGCAAGTTCGTGACGAGCCGTCAGATTCGCGATCGCCTGGACAAGGAACTGAACCACAACGTGGCGCTGCGCGTGAAGGACACGGACGAGGATTCCGTCTTCGAAGTGTCGGGCCGTGGCGAGTTGCACCTGACGATTCTGATCGAGAACATGCGTCGCGAGGGCTACGAACTGGCCGTGTCGCGTCCGCGTGTGGTGCTCAAGGAAATCGACGGCGTGAAGCATGAGCCGTACGAAATGCTGACCATCGATCTGGAAGATGAACACCAGGGCGCGGTCATGGAAGAAATCGGCCGTCGCAAGGGGGAAATGCTGGACATGGTGTCGGACGGCCGCGGCCGTACCCGCCTTGAATACCGCATCCCGGCACGTGGCCTGATTGGCTTCCAGGGCGACTTCCTGTCGATGACCCGTGGCACGGGCCTGATGAGCCACATTTTCGACGCCTACGCTCCGCTCAAGGATGGTTCGCTGGGCGAGCGTCGCAACGGCGTGCTGATCTCGCAGGACGATGGCGCTGCCGTGGCCTATGCGCTGTGGAAGCTGCAGGACCGCGGTCGTATGTTCGTGTCGCCGGGCGACGCGCTGTACGAAGGCATGATCATCGGTATTCACAGCCGCGACAACGACCTCGTGGTCAATCCGATCAAGGGCAAGCAGCTCACGAACGTGCGCGCGTCGGGTACCGACGAAGCCGTGCGCCTGGTGCCGCCGATCGCCATGAGCCTCGAATACGCCGTCGAATTCATCGACGACGACGAGCTGGTCGAGGTCACGCCGCAAACGATCCGTCTGCGCAAGCGCTTCCTCAAGGAGCACGAGCGTAAGCGTGCGTCGCGCGAAGAGAAGTAAAAGCCGGCGATGGTTTCGGTGTGCGGCAGACCCGGGTCCGCCGCGTAGCGACGCCAGTCAGTTGGAAAGAAAGCCGGTGCCTAGCGCCGGCTTTTTTTTCGCATCCCACTTTGACGTTTTCGAAGCATCCGCCCCCGACATGACCGAATTCATTCGCACCGAAATCCGTGGCCGTATCGGCTTCATCACCCTGACTCGCCCGAAGGCGCTCAATGCGTTGTCGCACGACATGATTCGGGCGATGGCGTCGGCACTCGACGCCTGGCGCGACGACCCAAAGGTGCTGGGTGTCGTCCTGCAAGGGGAGGGCGAAAAGGGTTTGTGCGCGGGCGGCGACATTCGCTACTTCCACGAAGCCGTGAGCGCGGGTCGTACCGACATCATGGACTTCTTCACCGACGAATACCGGCTGAACTACGCGATCGCCACCTATCCCAAACCGTATATCGCGCTGATGGACGGTGTGGTGATGGGCGGTGGCATGGGAATCTCGCAAGGGGCCGCACTGCGTATCGTGACCGAGGCCACGCGCATGGCAATGCCGGAAACGGCGATCGGCCTGTTTCCCGATGTCGGCGGAGGCTACTTCCTCGCGAATCTCGCCGGTCATCTCGGGGAGTATCTCGGTACCACGGGGATCGTATTCGGCGCCGTCGATGCCTGCGAAATCGGTCTGGCCGATGTCGTGCTGCCGCGCGCGTTGCTGCCTGTGTTGTGTGACCGGTTGGCGAACGGGGCATGGGGCGACAGCGACGCCGTACTCGATGCGGCTCGCACGTTCGTGCGCGAAAGCCTGCCGCCCGCGGGGCTCGCACCGGGCAAGCTCGCCCCGTTGCGCGATGTCATCGACAGCCACTTCGGTCTGGCCGACATGCCGACAATACTGAAATCGCTCCAGCGCGAGGCGCGCTGCGAGTATTCTGGCTGGGCGCAGGAAACGGAAGACCTGTTGCGCGCCAAACGTTCGCCGCTGATGGTATGCGTGACGCTCGAGCAAGTTCGCCGCGCACGACACATGTCGCTGGTGGACGATTTGCGAGAAGAGTGGTTGATGATGCGTAGTGTCTTCAACCTCGACGGCCGCAGCGGGGCCGAGGGTGTGGAAGGGATCCGCGCGATGGTCGTCGACAAGGATCACAAGCCGCGCTGGCAGCATGAGCGCATTGAGGACGTGAAGCCCGCGGACATCGCGCGATTTTTCGACGGCGAGCGCCAAGGCGCGGACCATCCGTTGCGCGACCTCGGGCAATAGCCGGCAGCACCGCGCTCGCCGGGGTGATGCGTCACACGGCGGCCTGACAGAATTGCTCGCCCACGGCCTGATCGAGTTTGCGGCAGATATCGGCGATGCTGCCGACCATCACGATATGCGACACGTCGCGGTACACGCGGACATCGTGGGCTTCGGCCGATGCGGCGAGATCGCGCCGCGGCAACTCGCGCACGTCGCGCGATGCCTTGGCGGCCTTGCCCGCAGGGCAGGTGCGACGTGTTGCGGACGACGTCGCCGCCACGAGCGTGCGGGGCAGGGCGGTCGTGCGCGTTCGGGCAGGCACGGTGTAGGAACGGGCGACGGCGGGTGCCGAAGCGTAGGGGCCGGAGAGTGCGGAGAGGCCGTAGACCGCCGACAACCGGGTCTGCGATGTCGCACGAACGCGCGGTTGACCAAACGACGTACGCAGCAAACCAAAGAGTCGAGCCATGATGCAATCCTTCTTCCAATGTGGGTCTGAGGGGCGCGTCCTGCCGCGGTTTTGACGAATCGCGAGCGCAGCAGGGCACGGGCGCCGGACCCAGCCCGGCGCAGTCGGAAAAGCAAAGTCTTCTGGGAGTCGGGGGCGGCGTCAGGTAACGCCGATCCCGTGATCGCGCTTAGAGGTCGTTGTTGCGAATCAGGCCGACCGCAATTCCTTCCAGCGCAAAGTCGCCGCTGCCTTCGTCGACGTTGATGTTCTCGAAGTCGGGGTTCTCGGCAATCAACTCGACACCGCCAGGCACGCGATGGAAACGTTTGACGGTGACGTCGTCGCCGATACGCGCCACCACGATCTGTCCCTCACGGGCGTCGGCCGCCTTCTGCACGGCCAGCAGATCGCCGTCGAGAATGCCGGCGTCGCGCATCGACATCCCGCGCACCTTCAGCAGGTAGTCGGGCTGGCGCGCGAACATGTTCGGATCGCACTGGAAATTGCGCTCGATGTGCTCCTGCGCCAGAATCGGGCTACCCGCCGCGACTCGACCCACGAGCGGCAGCGACAGTTGCATCAGGCCCATGTGCGGCAACGTGAACTGATGCGAACCGCCGGCTTCGTCCAGACGCTTGAGGCGGATGCCGCGCGATTGACCGGCGGCCAGTTCGATCACGCCTTTGCGCGCCAATGCCCGCAGGTGCTCCTCCGCGGCGTTGGCGGAAGAGAAGCCGAGTTCGGCGGCAATCTCCGCACGCGTTGGCGGAAAGCCGGTGCGCTCGATGGCTTGCTGAACCAGTTCGTAGACCTGCTGTTGACGGGCGGTAAGTTTGATCATGGCATCACTGTATGGAAGCACAGGTGGCTGTATTTTTGTACAGTGTTTGCAAAAAGGCAAGGGAAAACTTCATGTAGTGCATGAGGTTCGCGCGCTTTTGCCATCTCTCCGACCGATTGCACCGTTCCCCAACGTCACGCGCCCCGCGTGGCGATCGTCTTCAGCACAAAATCTCTAATCCATATTCCGGTATAAACAAAAGCAAAAATATTATTTTTAATTATTTAGACGCCCTCATAGACTGGCCTCCTACACACGAGAAGCAAACAAGGAGTGCAAGTCATGAGCAATGCAGCACGGGGATGGAAAGCTAACAGGCTGGCAGTCGCGATGGGCGCACTGGCGCTTGCCGCGACGATGACGGTGCAGGCGCATGCGGCGAGTCTCTCGCTGCTCAACGTATCGTATGACCCGACGCGCGAGCTTTACGCGGACTACAACAAGGCATTCGAAGCCCATTACAAGCAGGCCACCGGCGACACGGTCACGGTCAAGGCGTCGCACGGGGGCTCGGGCAAGCAGGCCCGCACCGTGCTCGACGGCGCACCGGCCGACGTAGTCACGCTCGGCATTTCGGCCGACATCGATGAACTGGCGCAGGCCGGACTGGTGGGCAAGGACTGGCAGAAGCGCTTGCCCGACAACGCCACGCCCTACACGTCGACCATCGTGCTGCTCGTGCGCAAGGGTAATCCCAAGCAGATCAAGGATTGGGGCGATCTCGTCAAGCCGGGCATCAGCGTTGTCACGCCGAACCCCAAGACGTCGGCCGGCGCGCGCTGGAACTACCTCGCCGCGTGGCTCTACGCCCTCAAGCAGCCGGGCGGCAACGAGCAGAAGGCGCAGGACTTCGTCAAGGCGCTCTACAAGAATGTCGGCGTGCTCGATTCGGGCGCGCGCGGCGCCACGACCACCTTTGTCGAGCGCGGTATCGGCGACGTACTGATCGCGTGGGAGAACGAGGCACTGCTCTCGGTGAAGGATCTTGGCCCGGACAAGTTCGACATCGTCGTGCCGTCGTCGTCGATTCTGACCGAACCGCCGGTCGCCGTGGTCGACAGGAACGTGGACAAGCACGGTACCCGCAAGGTCGCCGAGGCGTATCTGCAGTGGCTCTACTCTGCGCAGGGGCAGGAGATTGCCGCCAGACACTTCTATCGTCCGCGTTCGCCGGAAATTGCAAGGAAGTACGAGGCGCAGTATCCGAAGCTGCGGCTCTACACCGTCGACGCCGACCTGGGCGGCTGGACGAAGACGCAGGCGAAGCATTTTGCCGACGGCGGCATCTTCGACCAGATCTACACCAGGAAGTGAGCGAGGCGCGCTTGAGGATCCTCGCATGAGTACCGCATGGTTTCCGGTTTGGCGAAAGCCCAGCGCCTTGCCCGGCTTCGGCCTGACGATGGGCTACACCGTGGCATATCTGAGCCTCGTGGTGCTGGTGCCGTTGCTGATGATCTTCGTCAAGGCGAGTTCGCTCGACGCGGCGAGTTTCGTGGCCGCCGTGAGCTCGCCGCGCGTGCTGGCGTCGTACCGCCTCACGTTCGGCATCTCGCTCGCGACCGCCGTGCTCAACGCCGTGTTCGGCTTTGTCCTGGCATGGGTATTGGTGCGTTACACCTTTCCCGGCAAGCGCTTCGTCGATGCATTGGTCGACCTGCCGTTCGCGCTGCCGACGTCCGTGGCCGGTATCGTACTGGCCGCAATTTATGCCCCCAACGGCTGGATCGGACGCTGGTTCGAGCCGCTCGGCTTCAGGATCGCGTTCACGCCGCTAGGCATCTTCGTGGCACTCACGTTCATCGGGCTGCCGTTCGTGGTGCGTACGCTCCAACCGGTGCTCGAAGCGTTCGAGCGCGAACAGGAGGAGGCGGCCGCGTGCCTGGGCGCCACGCGTTGGCAAACGTTGCGTCGCGTGATCCTGCCGGCGGTGCTGCCTGCCTTGCTGACCGGTTTCGCGCTGGCCTTCGCGCGCGCCGTTGGCGAGTATGGCTCGGTGATCTTCATCGCGGGCAACATCCCGATGGTTTCGGAAATCACGTCGCTGCTCATCGTCACCAAGCTCGAGCAATTCGACTATGCGGGCGCTGCCGCGCTGGCCGTGGTGATGCTGGCGATCTCGTTCGTATTGCTGCTTCTGATCAATACCCTGCAATGGTGGCTGCAACGCCGTCATTCGGGACGCCGCGTCGGCGGCGCATGACTTCGGAGAATGTCCAGAGCATGTCCGATTCCCTCGCAATTTCGCGCGCCATGCCGCGTTCGGCACACACGCGCAAGGCCGATCCGACCGACGAGCCCGCGCTCGTCAAGGTGTTGCTCATCGCGGTGGCGCTCGTGTTCTTCGCGCTGTTTCTGGTGTTGCCGCTCGCGTCGGTCTTCGTGACCGCGCTGGGCAAGGGCGCGACGGCGTACTGGGCAGGGCTGACGAACGACGATGCGCTTGGCGCCATGCGCCTGACGCTGTCGATCGCGGCGATCGCCGTGCCCCTGAACCTGGTGTTCGGCGTGGCGGCCTCCTGGGCGATCGCGCGTTTCGAATTCAAGGGCAAGAGCGTGCTGACCACGCTCATCGACTTGCCGTTCTCGGTCTCGCCCGTGATCGCCGGCATGACGTTTCTGCTGATCTTCGGTCGTCAGGGACCGCTGTGGGATTTCCTTGAGGCGCACGACCTGAAGATCGTCTTCGCGCTCCCGGGACTGGTGCTGGCGACGGTGTTCGTCACGTTCCCGTTCGTTGCGCGCGAGCTGATTCCGCTGATGCAGGCGCAGGGCGGCGAGGAGGAGGAGGCCGCCCGCGTGCTGGGGGCGAGCGGATGGCAGGTGTTCACACGCGTGACGCTGCCCAAGATCAAATGGGGGTTGCTGTACGGCGTGATCCTTTGCAACGCGCGCGCCATGGGCGAGTTCGGTGCGGTGTCGGTGGTCTCCGGCCACATTCGCGGCGAGACGAACACGCTGCCGCTGCATGTGGAGATCGAATACAACGACTATCACACGGTCGGCGCGTTCGCGGCCGCGTCGGTGCTCGCGCTGCTCGCCCTGGCCACGCTGGCATTGAAGCTGTGGGCCGAGCGCAAGCTGGCGCAGGACAAGGCGGCGCGTCGCGAAGACGCCTTGTCGGCCTGAGCGGCCACACCCGGACATCGCATCGAGGAGCAGGACAGATGAGCATTCAGGTACAACATGTTTCGAAGCGCTTCGGCGAATTCGCGGCGCTGGACGACGTCAGTCTCGAATTCCCCACTGGCGAGCTGGTCGCGCTGCTCGGGCCGTCGGGATGCGGCAAGACCACCTTGCTGCGCATCGTGGCGGGCCTGGAATTTGCCGACGCGGGGCGCGTGGTGCTCAACGGCGAGGACGTGGCGTCAGTGGGCACCCGCGAGCGCGAAGTCGGTTTCGTGTTCCAGCACTACGCGTTGTTTCGCCACATGACGGTGTTCGAGAACGTGGCGTTCGGGCTGCGTGTGAAGTCACGCCGCGAGCGGCTGCCGGACACGCAGATTCGCCGCAAGGTGCATGAGTTGCTCGGCCTGGTGCAACTCGACTGGCTGGCCGATCACTACCCGGCGGAACTCTCGGGGGGGCAGCGCCAGCGCATCGCACTCGCGCGCGCGCTGGCCGTCGAGCCGAAGGTGTTGCTGCTCGACGAGCCGTTCGGCGCGCTCGACGCCAAGGTTCGCAAGGAATTGCGCAGCTGGCTGCGCCGGCTGCATGACGAGCTGCACATCACCACGATCTTCGTCACGCACGATCAGGAAGAAGCGCTCGACGTGGCCGACCGCATCGTGCTGATGAATCGCGGCGCGATCGAGCAGATCGGCGCGCCGCAGGACGTCTACGACACGCCGCGAAGTGCCTTCGTCTACGAGTTTCTCGGTTCGGCGAATCGTCTGCCGGGCGAACTGCGCACGAGCGATTTCATCGCGGACGCCGGGGCGTATCGCGTAACGGTGCCCGTACAGGATTTGCCTGCAACCCCGCGCGACGGACGGGCGATCGCCTATGTGCGCCCCCATGACCTCGCGCTGCTGCCGTCGAGCGACCGCGGCCCGGGCATCGATGTCGCGGTGCGCCGCGCGATCCCGCTCGGAGGCACTGTGCGCGTCGAGCTTGCCGCGCCCGGCAACGTCGTTTGGGAGGCCGAGCTGACGCGGGCCGGCTGGCAGGCGCTTGGCGCGCACGACGGCGCGGCGCTCAGGGCCGTGCCGCGTCAACTACGGGTGTTCTGCGCACAGCCATGAAGCGTGACAAGCGGAACAAGCGGAACAAGCGGAAGCGACTCCGCGACGCATCGCGAACAAGACAGGATACGTCGTGCGCCGGGCGTTGCCCGGCGCCGGGACAGGAAAGCCACAGGGCGGAGTGACATCATGAATTTTCAGCAATTGCGTTACGTGCGTGAAGCGGTGCGCCAGAACCTCAACCTGACGGAAGCGGCAAGCGCGCTTTACACGTCGCAGTCGGGGGTGAGCAAGCAGATCAAGGACCTGGAGGATGAACTCGGGGTCGACGTGTTCGTGCGACGGGGCAAGCGCCTCACGGGGCTGACGGAGCCGGGCAAGGCGGTGCTGCAGGTGATCGAGCGCATGCTGCTCGACGCGGAGAATCTGCGCCGGGTGGCGCGGCAATTCGCCGACCAGGACAGCGGTCATCTGGTCGTCGCAACCACGCACACGCAGGCGCGTTACGCGCTGCCGCAGGTCATCAAGCAGTTCACGAGTGTGTACCCGAAGGTGCACCTCGCGCTGCGCCAGGGCAGCCCGCGGCAGATCGCGCAGATGGTCATCGACGGCGAGGCCGACATCGGCATCACCACCGAGGCGCTCGACCGCTTTCCCGACATCGTCACGTTCCCGTGCTACTCGTGGCATCACGTGGCAGTCGTGCCGAAGGCGCATCCGCTGGTTGGCCGCGAGAATGTCACGCTCGCCGACATTGCCGAATATCCCATCATTACTTATGACGGCGACTTCACGGGGCGCTCACACGTGGACAAGGCGTTTGCCGAGCAGGGGCTGGTGCCGGATATCGTGCTGACCGCGCTCGATACGGACGTGATCAAGACGTACGTCGAACTCGGGCTGGGGGTGGGCATCGTGGCGGCAATGGCCGTCGATCCCCGCAAGGACCAGGATCTGTCGGTGCTGGCGCTCGATAACGCCTTCGAGCCCAGCACCACGCGCATTGGCCTGCGCCGTGGCGCGTTCCTGCGGTCCTACGCCTACCGGTTCATCGAGATGCTCGCACCCGCGCTCAAGGAGCGGGAAATTTCGACGCAGCTGCGCGAAGCGCTGGAATTCGCCGCCTGATGGGGGCGTGACGCGTCAGTGGCTCGTGCCGGGGGGAGGGCGGGTACCGGCGCGGTCGCACCTCGCCACGGTGCAATATCGATCCGGCGCGGCCGGGGGATCGATATTTTCAGCGATTGGGAAGCGCCGCAGTATTGGATACAATCGCTGGCATGACCCTGACCTCATTCAACCCCATTCCTCATTACACCGTGTCGTCGGGCGACCTGCCACGCGTGGCCGTGCTCGCCACCGGCGGCACGATCGCGGGCAGCGCGCCCGATGCCACGCGCACGGCCGGGTATCAGGCCGGGGCGCTCGGCGTTCAGGACCTGCTCGCGGCAGTGCCGGCGTTGGGCAGTGTGGCGCACATCCATGCGGAACAGGTCGCGCAGATCGACAGCAAGGACATGAGCGTGGCGCTCTGGCAGAAGCTTGCCGCACGCGTGAACGCGTTGCTCTCGCAGCCGGACGTCGCAGGCGCGGTCATCACGCACGGGACCGACACGCTCGAGGAAACCGCGTATTACCTGCATCTGACGGTCAACAGCCGCAAGCCCGTGGTGCTCACGGCGGCCATGCGGCCCGCCACGGCACTCTCGGCGGATGGCCCGCTCAATCTGCTCAACGCCGTGCGCGTGGCGACCGATCCGATTTCCGCCGGACGCGGCGTGATGGTCGCCATCAACAATCAGATCCACTGCGCGCGCGACGTCATCAAGACCAGCACCTACAAGGTCGATGCGTTCCAATCGCCGGAGATCGGCGTGCTGGGCTGGGTTCAGGACGAACGCGTGGCCTTTCAGCGCGCCCCGTTGCAGTACCACACCGTGGAGAGCGAGTTCGTGGGTCTCTCGGGCGAGTTGCCGGCGGTGGAGGTGGTGTCGAGCTACGCCGGCGTCTCGCGCATTGCCGTGGATGCCCTCGTTGAGGCCGGCGTGCAGGGCATCGTGGTGGCGGGCACGGGCAACGGTTCGCTGCATGCGCTGTTGCAGCAGGCGCTGGCCGAGGCCGTGCAGCGCGGTGTGACCGTGGTGCGCTCGGCGAGAGTGGGCAGCGGACACGTCATGCGCAACGGTGCGGCGCCCGACGATCAGTACGGTTTCGTGAGCGCCGGGAATCTGCACCCTTTCAAGGCGCGGGTGCTGCTCATGCTGGCGTTGCAGGCGGGTGTGCCCTGCGAGCGCATGCAGAGCGTGTTCGACGAGTATTGAGTCGCCGTCGGCGGCGCCGCGCGCACCTGCCCGAGGCTGCGCGTTTCGCGCGCTGCGCACAAAAAAATACGGCGCCGTCGGGCGTTCGCCGACCTGCGCCGTGATGCTTGGCAGGGTGCCGGTCGGCACCGCTGCCAGTCCACTCCGGTACGTCTTCAGACTTCCTGCACACGGCTCTGACAGCCGCTTCCTTCGTCTTCTCGCTAACGCCCCGGTTACGCGACGGTATGGTTGGCGAGCATTTCCAGCGCGCGCACCATGCCCGAGTGATCCCACGCAGCGCCACCATTGGCGGCGCATGCGTTGAACAGTTCCTGCGCAGTGGCCGTGTTCGGCAGCGACACGCCCAGGGTCTTCGCCGTTTGCAGCGCCAGGTTCAGATCCTTCTGGTGCAGCGCGATGCGGAAGCCCGGTTCGAAGTTGCGCTTGACCATGCGCTCGCCGTGCACTTCGAGAATGCGCGACGACGCAAAGCCGCCCATGAGCGCGGCGCGCACCTTGGCGGGATCGGCGCCGGCCTTCGAGGCGAACAGCAGGGCCTCGCCCACGGCTTCGATCGTCAGGGCGACGACGATCTGGTTGGCGACCTTGCAGGTCTGGCCCGCACCGTTCTCGCCCACGAGGGTGATGTTCTTGCCCATCAGTTCGAAGAACGGCTTCACGTCGTCGAACGCGGCTTGCGAGCCGCCGACCATGATCGACAGCGTCGCGGCCTTCGCGCCCACTTCGCCGCCCGAGACCGGAGCGTCGAGGTATTCGCAGCCAAGTGCCTTGATCTTCTTGGCATATTCCTTCGTTTCGATCGGCGAGATCGAGCTCATGTCGACCACGATCTTGCCGGCCGACAGGCCTTCGGCCAGACCGTCCTGACCGAACAGCACGGCGCCCACGTCAGGGGTATCCGGCACCATCACGAACACGATGTCGGCGCGCTTGGCGACTTCCTTGGCCGACGTGCAAACCGTTGCCTGGCCGTCGATCAGGTCTTGCGGGGGCGTGCGGCGCTCGTACAGGAACAGCTTGTGACCGGCGTTTTGCAGATGCTTTGCCATCGGCGCGCCCATGATGCCCAGACCAATGAAACCGAGTTGTGCCATTTCGAGACTCCTTGTTGCCAAAGTTTGAAGTGTTGTCGCTGATGCCGGAACGGGTGAGGCCGTCGCGCGCGTCGTGATGCGCGTGCGCGCCCCGGACTCCGGCCGCATGCCCCCTGCATGCGGCCGGCGGGGCCCTTCCTCGTCGAAACCCGGTCAGCCGGAGCGCCCTCGCCGGATGGGGTGGGCGCTCCGTCGTTCGTCTGCACGCCGCCGGGGGAGGCGACGCGCGGCTATGGGGGGATTGCCGGCAATGTCGCGTCGCTGTCTATCCGACATGCGGCGCGACCATGCCCAGGTCGATCACGCCGCTTCGCGAAGGCCCGCTGCCTTGAACCAGCCGAGGCCTTCGGCGGTCGTCGTGGCGGGCTTGTACTCGCAGCCGATCCAGCCGTTGTAGCCAATGCGGTCGAGGAATGCGAACAGGTACGCGTAGTTGATTTCGCCCGTGCCCGGCTCGTTGCGTCCCGGGTTGTCGGCCAGTTGCACGTGGGCGATGCGCGCCAGGTTCGTTTCGATGGTCTTGGCGAGTTCGCCTTCCATGCGCTGCATGTGATAGATGTCGTACTGCAGGAACAGGTTGTCCGAGCCGACGGCATCGAAAATTTCCAGCGCCTGCTTCGTGCGGTTCACGAAGAAGCCCGGGATGTCGAACGTGTTGATCGGCTCGACCAGCAAGCGAATGCCCTCGGCCTTCAGGGCGTCGGCCGCGAAGCGCAGATTGCCCACGAGCGTTTCCTGTGCGGTTTGCGTCGACAGATCGGCACCTTGCTTGCCCACGAGGCAGTTCAGCTGCTTCACGCCGAGCGCCTTGGCGTAGGTGATCGCTTCGCCTACGCCGTCGCGGAATTCGGCAACGCGATCGGGGAAGATGGCGATGCCACGCTCGCCGGCGTCCCAGTTGCCCGCCGGCAGGTTGTGCAGCACGAGGTCGAGCTGGTACTGGTTGAGCTTGTCGGCGATCTGGTCGCGATGGAATGCGTACGGGAACAGGAACTCCACGCCGCGAAAGCCCGCTGCGGCGGCCGCCTTGAAGCGGTCGAGGAACGGCACCTCGTTGAACAGCATGGTCAGGTTGGCGGCAAATTTCGGCATTGCGCTGACTCCTCTCTTTCTCTTTTCAGGGGGTGGTTTCGACGATTTCGATGCAAGGGTGATGCCGGGTTGCGGAGCGCGCGCCTGGGCCGTTCACGGGGTCTAGCCGAAAGCGGAGGGGACGCGCGCGCCCCGCAATTCCTTTCACGTGCGCGGCTTACGCCGTGACCGTGTTGTCTTCCTCCACGACGTCGATGATTTCCTCGAATTCATTGACGTTGTTGATTTCCGTGCCCATGGCGATGTTCGTCACGCGCTCGAGAATCACTTCCACGATGACCGGCACCGAGAACTCGGCCATCAGCTTGCGGGCCTGTTCGAACGCGGGCTGGATGTCGTTCGGCTGGAACACGCGGATCGCCTTCACGCCGAGGCCTTCGGCCACCTTCACGTGATCGACGCCATAACCGTTCACTTCCGGCGAGTTCACGTTCTCGAACGCGAGCTGCACGCAGTAGTCCATGTCGAAGTTGCGCTGCGCCTGACGGATCAGGCCCAGATACGAGTTGTTCACCACCACGTGGATGTAGGGCACCTTGAACTGCGCGGCCACCGCCAGTTCCTCGATCATGAACTGGAAGTCGTAGTCGCCCGAGATTGCCACGACGTCCGACGACGGCGACGCGACCTTTGCGCCGATGGCGGCCGGCACGGTCCAGCCGAGCGGGCCCGCCTGGCCGCAGTTGATCCAGTGGCGCGGCTTGTTCACGTGCAGGAACTGGGCGGCCGCGATCTGCGACAGGCCGATGGTCGAGACGTAGCGCACGTCGCGGCCGAAGAAGGCGTTCATTTCCTGATACACGCGCTGCGGCTTGATCGGCACCTGGTCGAAGTCGGTGCGTCGCAGCATGGTGCGCTTGCGCTTCTGGCAGTCCGCCACCCACTGCGAGCGATCCGGCAGGCGACCGGCCGCCTTGAGCTCGCGTGCCACCTCGACGAACAGCTTGAGCGCGGCCTTGGCGTCGGAGACGATGCCGTAATCCGGGCCGAACACGCGGCCGATTTGCGTCGGCTCGATATCGACGTGGACGAACTTGCGGCCCTTGGTGAAGACGTCGACGCTGCCCGTGTGGCGGTTGGCCCAACGGTTGCCGATGCCCATCACGAAGTCGGACGCGAGCATCGTGGCGTTGCCGAAGCGGTGCGACGTCTGCAGGCCGACCATGCCCGCCATGAGCGGGTGATCGTCGGCGATGGTGCCCCAGCCCATGAGCGTGGGCACGACCGGCACATTGACGGTTTCGGCGAACTCGACGAGCAGGTCGGCCGCGTCGGCATTGATCACGCCCCCGCCCGAGACGATCAGCGGACGCTCGGAGGCGACCAGCATCTGGATCGCCTTCTCGATCTGCGCGCGCGTGGCCGCAGGCTTGTACACCGGCAGCGGCTCATACGTCTCTGGATCGAAATCGATCTCGGCGACCTGCACGTCGAACGGCAGATCGATGAGCACCGGACCCGGACGGCCCGAGCGCATCAGGTGGAACGCTTGCTGGAACACGCGCGGCACGAGGGCCGGTTCGCGCACCGTCACGGCCCACTTGGTGACCGGCTTGGCGATCGACTCGATGTCGACGGCCTGGAAGTCTTCCTTGTACAGACGGGCGCGCGGCGCCTGACCCGTGATGCACAGGATGGGGATCGAGTCGGCCCACGCCGAATACAGGCCCGTGATCATGTCGGTGCCCGCCGGGCCCGAGGTGCCGATGCACACGCCGATGTTGCCCGCCTCGGCGCGAGTGTAGCCTTCGGCCATGTGCGATGCGCCCTCGACGTGGCGCGCGAGCACGTGCTCCACGCTGCCTGCCTTGCGCAGCGCCGAATAGAACGGGTTGATGGCGGCACCGGGCACACCGAACGCGGTGGTGATGCCTTCCTTCTCCAGCACGCGGACGGCGGCCTCTACGGCGGTCATCTTGGCCATGTGACTCCTCCAATGGGTAATGAGTATTGAGCTTGGAGGTCACTTTAAGCCGGTACGATTTGTTTGATAAGATCACAAAAGATCGTTTTTTTAAGAACAAAAAGTATCGAATGGAGACGTGATGGATCGCTACAAACAGATCGAAACCTTTGTGCAGGTGGCCGAGGCCGGCAGTCTGGCCGCCGCCGCACTGAAGGAGGGCGTCTCGCCGGTGATTCTCGGGCGGCGCATCGATGCGCTCGAGAAGCGCCTCGGGATCAAGCTCATGTATCGCTCGACGCGGCGGCTCGCGCTCTCGGAAGAGGGGGGCGCGTTCCTGGAGCGCTGCAAGCAATTGCTGGGCGACTGGGAGATGGCCGAGAACGAAATCAGCGCGGGGCGCCACGCGGTCTCGGGACACCTGATCGTCTCGGCGCCGGCGGCCTTCGGGCGCAAACACGTGGCGCCGCACGCGCCGGCGTTTTTGCGCCAGCATCCCGAGGTCCAGATCTCGTTCAACCTGACCGATCGCGTGGTCGACATCGTGCGCGAGGGCTACGACATGGGCATCCGCATCGGCGGATCGGTCGACCCGAACTTCGTGGCGGTCAAGCTCGCCCAGAACCGGCGCGTGGTTTGCGGCACTCCGGCGTATTTCGCACGGCACGGCCGCCCGAAGACGCTCGAAGACCTGTCGAAGCACAATTGCCTCGCATTCAACCTTCAGGGGGGACAGCAGCGAGGCTGGTACTTCAAGCGCCAGGGCAAGCTGGTGACGATTCGCGTGGCGGGCAGCCTGGACTGCAACGACGGGGAGTTGCTGCACCGCTGGGCGCTGGAGGGCCTGGGCCTCGGCTGGCGCTCGACCTGGGAAATCCAGCGCGAGCTGCTCTCCGGCGAGCTCGAAACGGTGCTCGACGAATATGCGCTGCCCGACTACGACATTCTCGCGGTCTACCCCCAGCAGCGATTCCAACCGGCCCGGGTGCGGCTCTTCATTGACCAGTTGCGTCAGATCTACGCACGTCCGAACTACTGGCTGGAAAACGTCTGAGGCGGCGACCGCAACCCGGTCGGCCCCGCGACCCGGGCGGTTCGAGGGCGGGGCTGACAGTGGCGACAGGGCCGCCGGACGGCGCGACGGCGGGTCCCTCGGGGCTGCCGCCAGGGGGCGGCCGGATGGTACCGATAGGGCGGGAGTTGATGATCGACATGAAATCCGCTAGAATCGCGGGTTCTGCAACCTTGCTGCACTGGTTCTGACGCCCAGGCGGCTTTGTCCATAAGGAGCTCATATGCGTCATTATGAAATCGTATTTATCGTTCACCCCGATCAAAGCGAGCAGGTGCCTGCGATGATCGAACGCTACCGCAGCACGGTCGAAGGCCGTCAGGGCGCGATTCACCGCGTCGAAGACTGGGGCCGTCGTCAACTGGCCTACATGATCGAGAAGCTGGCGAAGGCTCACTACGTGTGCATGAACATCGAGTGCGACCAGGAAACCCTGGACGAGCTGGAACACGCATTCAAGTTCAACGACGCCGTTCTGCGCCACCTCGTGGTCCGCATGAAGAAGGCCGAGACGGCGCCGTCGCCGATGATGAAGGAAGTGGCCCGCGAAGAAGCCAAGAAGGCTGCCGCGACGCCCGCTACCGAAGCCGCCGCTTCGTAATTAGCGCACCGGAACGCATCAGGGCGCCAACGGAACCGTCGACCGCGTGAATCGCTTACGGCTCGAGGCCAGCATCGTCGAAATCGGCACGCTGCGCCATACCCCGGCCGGGCTCCCCGTGATCGATGTGACATTGGCCCATGCGGGAACCACCGAAGAGGCGGGCGTGGCCCGTCAGGTGGAATTCTCGATACCGGCAGTTGCGATCGGTCCCATCAGCGCCAACGTCATGGCGTTGGGACTCGAGAAACCGGCTCAGTGGGCAGGGTTCCTCGCCAAGAAGCATCGCAATAGCCGCACCCTGGTGTTTCACATCACTGCATTGCAAGCATTTGAAAAGGATTGTTGAACATGCCGCGTCCTAACGGTAAAAACAAGAAGTTTGATCGCCGCCGCCAACAGCAAAACCCGCTGTTCAAGCGCAAGAAGTTCTGCCGCTTCACCGTCGCCGGTGTCGAGCAGATCGATTACAAGGATGTCGAAACGCTGAAGGACTTCATCGGCGACAACGGCAAGATCACCCCGGCTCGCCTGACGGGTACCAAGGCGCACTACCAGCGCCAGCTCGATACGGCCATCAAGCGCGCGCGTTTCCTGGCGCTGCTGCCGTACACCGACCTGCACGGTGCTTAATCGCCAGTCGACGAAGGAGAATAGATAATGCAAGTGATTCTGCTGGAAAAGGTCGTCAACCTGGGTAACCTGGGCGACATCGTGAAGGTCAAGGACGGTTTCGCACGTAACTTCCTGATCCCGAGCAAGATGGCTCGCCGCGCCACCAAGGACGCGATCGCCGAATTCGAAGTTCGCCGCGCCGAACTGGAAAAGGCCGCCGCCGAGAAGCTGGCCGCCGCACAAGCCGAAGGCGAGAAGCTGGCTGGCCTGACCGTGCAAATCTCGCAGAAGGCCGGCGTTGACGGTCGTCTGTTCGGCTCGGTCACCAACTTCGACATCGCAGAAGCCCTGGGCACCCAAGGTTTCAAGGTCGAGAAGATGCAAGTGCGTCTGCCGAACGGCCCGCTCAAGACCGTGGGCGATTTCCCGGTCCAGGTGGCATTGCACACGGACGTCCTCGTCGACGTGAACGTGTCGGTGCTCGGCGAGCACGCCTAAGTCGTACCCGCGTCAGCTTCCGACGCGAACAAAAGACGGAAGTCGGTCCCGCCGGCTTCCGTTTTTTTATGTCTGTCCGTTCTGTCGTGTAGGCTGCCGGAACGCCCGGTTGCCGGTCATGCGCTGTTGTCTCTGCCGATCGACTCCCGGCCGCGCCTTCCCCTTGCACGTTTGTCACCGCTCGATAGCTCCGTCTTATGCTGCCTCCAGGGAAACTGCTGAACAAACCCCGCTCGGAAAAGTCGTCGCGCAAGCGGGATTTCGCCGGGTCGGACCGGGATCGCGGGAACGGTATAATGCCCGGCATGAACGCGCCCGATCCCCAGCTCGATTCGCTCAAGGTGCCGCCGCACTCCATCGAGGCGGAGCAATCCGTGCTCGGCGGGTTGCTGCTCGATAACAGCGCATGGGATCGTATCGGCGACTTCGTGGCCGAATCCGACTTCTATCGCTACGATCACCGGATCATCTACCAGCACATCGGTCGTCTGATTGCGAGCGACCGTCCCGCCGACGTCATTACCGTCTTCGAATCGCTCAGTTCCGCCGGCAAGGGCGAAGAGGTGGGCGGTCTCGCCTACCTGAACGCCCTCGCGCAGAACACGCCGAGCGCCGCGAACATCCGTCGCTATGCGGAGATCGTGCGCGACCGGGCCGTGCTGCGCAAGCTCGTGACGGTGGCCGACGAGATCGCGTCCGACGCCTTCAACCCTCAGGGCAAGGAAGTGCGTCAGATGCTCGACGAGGCCGAGGCGAAAGTCTTTGCCATCGCGGAAGAGGGCTCGCGAAGCACGAGTGGGTTTCTCGAGCTGCAACCGCTGCTCACCCAGGTGGTCGAGCGCATCGACGAGTTGTATCACCGCGAGGGCGGCAGCGACATCACGGGCATTCCGACGGGCTTCGTCGATCTGGATCGCATGACGTCGGGTTTCAATGGCGGCGACCTGATCATCGTGGCCGGTCGTCCGTCGATGGGCAAGACCACCTTCTCGATGAACATCGGCGAGCACATCGCCGTGGAGGAGGGGTTGCCTGTCGCGGTGTTTTCGATGGAAATGCCGGGCACGCAGCTCGCCATGCGTATGTTGGGTTCGGTCGGGCGCCTCGACCAGCATCGGTTGCGCACCGGCAAGCTGGTCGACGAGGACTGGCCCAAGCTCACGCACGCGATGCAGAAGATGAACGAGACGCAACTGTTCGTCGATGAAACGCCGGCGTTGAACCCGATGGAATTGCGGGCGCGGGCGCGTCGACTGGCGCGTCAGTGCGGCAAGCTCGGGCTGATCATCATCGATTACCTGCAGCTCATGAGCGGCTCGGGCGGCGGCGAAAACCGGGCGACCGAGATCTCCGAAATCTCGCGCTCGCTCAAGGGGCTCGCCAAAGAGCTGAACGTGCCGGTGATTGCGCTCTCGCAGCTCAACCGAAGCCTCGAACAACGCCCGAACAAGCGTCCGGTCATGTCGGATTTGCGTGAATCGGGCGCCATCGAACAGGATGCCGACATCATCCTGTTCATCTATCGCGACGAAGTGTACAACCCTGACACGCCTGACAAGGGCACTGCCGAGATCATCATCGCGAAGCAGCGTAACGGTCCGATCGGGCACGTGCGTCTGGCGTTCATCGGTGCCTATACCAAGTTCGACAATCTGGCGGGACCGCAGTACTGACGCCCCGATTTCCCCTCGTGTGAAAGGGCGTGCGGTGAAGCGCGCCCGCGACGAGGTAGAATGTGACGTTTTTGTGTCGACCCGTCCCCAATCAATACCCGGAGTTTTCCAATAATGTTCGGTCGCTTCATGCCCACCGAGGGCAAGTTCTTTGACCTGTTCAACCAGCACGCCGAGTGCATGGTTGCCGGCAGCCGCGAGCTGTCCGCCATGCTCAACGACCTGCCCAATGCGGAGGCACGCACCGTTGCCGTGCAGAACAGCGAGAAGAAAGCGGATCGCATCACGCACGAGACCATCGATCTGATGCACAAGACGTTCATCACGCCTTTCGACCGCGATGAGATCCACAAGCTGATCAGCACCATGGACGACATCCTGGATCTGATGGAAGACGTGGCGACGGCCGTGTGGATGTACGACGTCAAGAGCGTGCCCGCCGAGGCGCGTACGCTGGGCGAAATCTGCGTGAAATGCTGCGAGCGTGTGCAAAGCACCGTGGCGCTGCTCAGCGACATGGATCGCGCGAGCGAGATTCTCAAGCTGTGCGAGGAAATCGACGGCCTGGAATCCGAGGCCGACCGGCTGCTACGTGCGTCGCTGTCGAAGCTGTTCCGCGAAGAGTCCGACGTGAAGGAGCTCATCAAGCAGAAGGCCGTGTCGGAACTGCTCGAGTCGGTGACCGACAAGTGCGAAGACGTTGCCAACATCATCGAAGGCATTGTGCTGGAAAACGCCTGAGCGGAGACTGTCGATGGCAACGCTGCACATCAGCCTCTGGCTGGTCGGACTACTGATCGCACTCGCGCTCCTGTTCGATTTCATGAATGGCTTTCACGATGCCGCCAACTCCATCGCCACGGTGGTGTCGACGGGCGTGCTCAAGCCGCATCAGGCGGTGGCCTTCGCCGCCATGTTCAACATCATCGCGCTGTTCATCTTCCACCTGAAGGTGGCGGCGACGGTGGGCAAGGGCACGGTGCATCCCGAGATCGTCGATCACTACGTGATCTTCGGCGCGCTCGTCGGGGCCATCGCCTGGAACATCATCACGTGGTACTACGGCATCCCGTCGAGTTCGTCGCACGCGCTGATCGGTGGTCTGGTCGGCGCCGCGGTGGCCAAGGCCGGCACGGGATCGCTCGTGGCGAGCGGTCTGCTCCAGACCGTGGCCTTCATCTTTCTTTCGCCGCTGCTCGGCTTCGTGCTCGGTTCGTTCTTCATGCTGCTGGTGTCGTGGCTGTTCTTCCGAACGCCGCCCGCGCGCGTGGACCGGTGGTTCCGTCGCCTGCAATTGGTCTCGGCCGGCATGTACAGCCTGGGGCACGGCGGTAACGACGCCCAGAAGACCATCGGCATTATCTGGATGTTGCTGATCGCGGCGGGCTTGTGGCCGCAGGAAGCGGCCGAGCCTCCGCTGTGGGTGATCGTCGGCTGCTACCTCGCCATCGGTCTGGGGACGATGTTCGGTGGCTGGCGCATCGTGCGAACGATGGGCCAGAAGATTACCAAGCTCAAGCCGGTGGGGGGCTTCTGCGCGGAAACGGGCGGCGCTTTCACGCTGTTCTTCGCGTCGTGGCTCGGTGTGCCGGTCTCGACCACGCACACGATCACCGGCGCCATCGTCGGCGTGGGCGCCACGCGCAAGCTCTCCGCTGTTCGCTGGGGCGTGGCCGGCAACATCGTTTGGGCCTGGGTCCTGACGATTCCTGCCTCGGCGTTCATCGCCGCTATCGCCTGGTGGGTCGGCAAGCAGATCCTGTAATCCCTGAGCGGGGATGCGCGCCGCGGCGATCGCGGAGCGCCCCGCCAGACGGCGAGAAAAGCGGCTTCGGCCGCTTTTTTTGCGTCGGTCTGTCGCGCAACGCGCCATGCCGGCATTGAGACCGCGTATCGCCTCGATCGGGATAATCAATTTCAATAGTTTATTGCGATTGAATATTATTTATCCATAGTGTTTTATATTTCTCGAGGAGGCTACCATGGCTGCATTGATCCACCGCTCGCTGCGCAACCGCCCACTGAGCATGCTCATGGGCGTAGCGATCAACATGGGTGGTGCGGCAACCTTGCTCGCACATCTGCGCTGACCCACTCGCCTGCGCCGCAAGGAGGCAGTGATGCAACGGGACGTATTCGAACGAGAACTGGACCGCGAGGGCTTCACGCAACGGGTGACGGTAACGCGCGACGCCGGCGATCTGGATGTGCACGTGCATCCCTTCGAGGCAAAGGCGCTGATTCTGTCGGGCGAGATAGCGATTCGTGTCGGCGCGCACGAGCGTGTCTACCGCGAGGGCGACGTCTTTCACTTGCGCGCCAACGAACCGCACGCCGAGCGCTACGGACCGACAGGGGTGATGTACCTCGTCGGCCGCAGGTGAACTACATCGAACTGTTGGCGAATCGGGCGATGGGGTCGTCGTCCTGCGACGGCGGCGTCGAGAGATTGGCTGTGCTGCTCGGCGGCGACACCTGCGGGGTATCCATCGGCGAGGATGTCGAGGCCGTGAGCGGCCGGTTTGCCGGTGCGGCAGTCGTCGGCGATACGGGGGTGCCGGCGGTGTAGGCAGCGATGCTGGCGGGCGCGTTCGGCTTTTGCGTCTCGACAGGCGCGGGCGACGGCGTCCGGTTCACATAGGTTGTATTCCCCGCGGGCGCCTTGTTGGCTGCAACGCGGCGCACACCGTCGATCCGTCTCGCCCAATACGGGATGTAGAGACTCTCCAGACGCACTGTCCCACCTGTGTTCGGTGCGTGCACGAATTTTCCCTGACCGACGTAAATGCCGACGTGCGAGTGCGCGCGTCCGGTCGTATTGAAAAAGATAAGATCGCCGGAGGCGAGCTCGTCGCGATCGAGCACCGTGCCGACACCGCTCATGTCAGCCGTGGTGCGCGGCAGATTGACGCCGGCGGCGCGCGCCACCACATAACGCACGAGACCGCTGCAATCGAATCCGGAATCGGGGGTGTTGCCGCCGTAGCGATAGGGAATGCCGACGAGACTCATCGCTTCGAGCGTGATCTCCTCCTGGCCGGCGCTGTGCTCGGGGCCCATCGTGCGGTTGCCATAGTTGGCACTGCTGCCCGATCTGATCGCAGGACCGGACGAACAAGCCGCAACCAGCAGCGTGAGCGCCAGCACGGCGACACTTCGCCAGGACGCACCGGGCAGCGTCGCCAACGACGTTGCGTGGCGAGCCGCAAAGCGAGATGGGCTGAGTGAGCGCTGGTTTCGCATGCGCCGAGTTTACGATGCTTGCTGCGCGAATGCATCGCATAAGTGCCGAATCATGGACATTCTGTGGCATCGATGTCACAAATTCACCACTTCCGGGGCGATTTCGTCGTCCACGCGCCCTGCTGACGGGATGCCGCCGGGGAGGCGGCGGTGCTGACGGGATGCAAAAAAACGGCGCCCGAAGGCGCCGTCGTCTCGAGCATGGCAGCTCGCTTACCGCGTAACGTCGTCAGAGAATCTCGGCGGCGTAATCGGCCAGGCGAGAGCGTTCGCCGCGAGCGAGCGTGACATGCCCGCTGTGTCCCCAGCCCTTGAAGCGGTCCACCACGTAGGTGAGCCCCGAGCTGCCTTCGGTGAGGTACGGCGTATCGATCTGCGCGATGTTGCCCAGGCAGATCAGCTTGGTGCCGGGGCCGGCGCGCGTGACGAGCGTCTTCATCTGCTTTGGCGTGAGGTTCTGCGCCTCGTCGATGATGACGAACTTGTTCACGAACGTGCGACCGCGCATGAAGTTCATGCTCTTGACCTTGAGTCGCGAGCGAATCAGCTCCTGCGTGGCCGCGCGACCCCATTCACCGGCGGAGTCGTCGGTCTTCTGCAGCACTTCGAGGTTGTCGTCGAACGCGCCCATCCACGGTTGCATCTTCTCTTCCTCGGTACCCGGCAGGAATCCGATGTCTTCACCGACAGGCACGGTGGCGCGCGTGATGATGATCTCGTTGTAGCGTTTCTCGTCGAGTGTCTGCGCCAGCCCGGCGGCCAGGGCGAGCAGTGTCTTGCCCGTGCCTGCCTGGCCGAGCAGCGTGATGAAGTCGACCTCGGGATTCATCAGCAGGTTCAGCGCGAAGTTCTGTTCGCGATTGCGCGCCGTGATACCCCACACGTTGTTCTTGTGGTGTCCGTAGTCGCGCAGCGTTTGGAGCAGCGCTGTCTTGCCGTTGATTTCCCTGACTTGCGCGTAGAAGGGCGCCTCGCCGTTGTTCGTCTCCAGGTAGACGAACTGGTTGATGAGGAAATTGGCGCACAGCGGGCCGGTAATGCGGTAGAAGGTGGTGCCGGTCCGGTTGTCCTGCCAGCTTTCCATGCCCTTGCCGTGCTTGGTCCAGAAATCCGGCGGCAGGGCCATCACGCCCGAGTACAGCAGATCGCTGTCTTCGAGCACCTTGTCGTTGAAGTAATCTTCCGCGGGCAGGCCGAGCGCGTGCGCCTTGACGCGCATGTTGATGTCTTTCGACACCAGCACGACCTGTCGATCGTGGAACTTGTCCTGCAAGGCACGCACGACGCCCAGAATCTGGTTGTCGGCTTTGCCCTGCGGCAGTCCTTCGAGCGGCGGTACCTCGGGCAGGTCGGTCTGGAAGTACAGGCGTCCGGTGGCGTCCTTGTTGCCGAGGCGCGAAAGCGGAATGCCTTCGGACATCGACTTCGTGCCGCTTTCCGCGACCAGCCCGTCGAGCGTGCGGCTCACCTGACGCGCATTGCGCGCCACTTCCGACATACCCTTCTTGTGATTGTCGAGCTCTTCCAACGTCATCATCGGAAGATAGACGTCGTGCTCTTCGAAGCGGAACAGGCTGCTCGGATCGTGCATGAGCACGTTCGTGTCGAGCACGAAGAGCTTGGCCGGTTCCATATCCTTGTTGCGTGCGCGCTTCGAGCCCGGGCCCGCCACCGACGGCTTCACCGCCTTGAGCGAGGTGGACGCGCCGGCAGAGTCTGTCGACGGCGGCGACTGGGGCGAGCGTGCGACGGGCGACGGTTGTGGTGCAGTCTGCGTCGCTGGGGGTGTCTTGGGGACAACCTTCAGTTCGGCCGTGCCGGGGGATCCGGCGGTACCCGCTGCACCGGACGTCTCGCCCAGTGCATGTTGTTCAGACGAGGGGATCGGTTTCTTGGCCTCCGTGCGCGAAGGTTTGAGGCGAGTGGGGAATTGTTCCGGGGCAAGCAGCGAGCCCGGTTTGGTCGGCGCCGATGGCAATGGCATAGATTTCCCGTTCAAGAAAACACAACACAACTCGGCCGGGACAGACGGCGGTGCAACACGTCCCGGCAACAAAAAAGCCGCCTGCCCGGACGCACCGGAGAGGCGGCTTGGCTGAAGGCGCCGCCTTGGCGACGCCTGCAATAGTCTCGTTCAATGCGCTTGATCATTACGGCTGACTATATCGTCTCTCGCCGTGCTTGTATAGCGTTGAATGCCCTTGCCGGCGGGCGCCACCGGCCTGGTTGCAACAGGCGCGGGACAACGCCGTCGCCGGACGCGACCGATCAGAGCGCCTGGACGGCGGCCAGGACTTCCGCGACGTGATCGGGCACGCGCACGCCACGCCATTCCTGGCGCAATACCCCTTTCTCGTCGATCAGGAATGTGCTGCGCTCGATGCCCATGTGTTCCTTGCCATACAGTTTTTTCAACTTGATGACACCGAACAACTGGCACACCGCTTCATCCGCGTCCGAAATCAGCGGGAAGGGCAGCCCGAGCTTCTTCTGGAAGTTCTCGTGCGAGCGCAGGCTGTCTCGCGACACGCCGACGATCTGCGCACCCGCTGCCTGAAACTGGTCGTACATGTCACGGAAGTTCATGCCCTCCGTGGTGCAGCCGGGCGTGTTGTCCTTCGGGTAGAAATAGATCACGACTTTCTGGCCGCGATGCGCGTTGAGCGAAAAATCGCCGCCGGTGGCCGGTGCGGTGAAATCGGGCACGAGGGTGTCGATGGCTACCGTCACTATGGTCTCCTTGGGTGGCCTTGCGAGGCCGGAACGGGGAAGTGGATCGGGACTCAGGCGCTCGCCGCCCGGCCTTCGAGAATCAGATCGCCGGAGCGGCCCGGGATTTCACCCCAGACGACCGGATGCGCGGGCAGCGCGGCGAGGTCGAGCGTCTCGTAATACTGGCCCATGGTCACCAGATCGTGCCCCTGGCGACGCCATCCGGCCAGCACCTGACGGAACAGCGGGGCCAGCTTCTGGCCTTCGAGCTCCGCATGCAACGTGAACACGTGATCTTGCGCCGGATCGCGAGTCAGGGCAAGCAGATGCTCGGCCACACCGTTGATGTCACGGCCGTCGACGCCCAGCAGCTCGTCGACGGTGGGCAGCGTCGTCGGCATTTGCACGTGATTCAGACGCACGCCGTCGACGATGGGATAGTGCGGCGCACGTCCACGACCATCCGACGCATACTTCATGCCCCATGCATCGATCTGGCGAAAGGCATCGTTGTTCATCTGCCAGCCCGCGGCACCATGCGTAAGTGGCGGCGTGCCAAAGATCTGCATGAAGCGCGCGTATGCCTGCGACATTTGTCGCTGGGTCCAGGCGGCGTCTCGGGTGCGCACGTTGTCCTGCCAATAGGTGTGGTCCCACGTGTGGATGCCGGTCTCGTGGCCGGCGCCTTGCACCGTGCGCATCACATCCGCCGCACGGCGGCCGATGTCCGGGCCGGGCAGGAGCGTGCCGTACATCAGCGTCTTGAATCCATAGTGTTCGACGACGGACGTACGCGAGACTTTCTTCAGGAAACCGGGGCGAAAGACGCGCTTGAGCGCCCACCCGGTGTGATCCGGTCCGAGGCTGAACAGGAACGTCGCCTGCGCATGGTGCTCCGCCAGCGCGGCGAGCAGGTTGGGCACGCCTTCACGCGTGCCGCGCAGCGTGTCGACGTCGATCTTCAGGACAATCTTGGCCATAGCCGCCCTTGTGTGGGGCATCGCAGGCATGCGACGCGATGCCGGGAATGTCGAATTCCATTGCCGATGGAAAAACGCCCGATGCGCCAAGGGCGCACCGGGCGTGCAGTGCGTGTGCCACCGTCGCGGCCTGCAACACCTGAGTGGCGGGCCGGACCGTTGCCGCGGTCATTCGCGAATATCGTGAGATAGCGCGGAATGAGGCGGAATGGCGCGCAATATCGCGTTATTCGCCCTCGACCAGACGGCGAGCTTCGGCAACGTGACCGCGATACGCTTCGAAAATCTTGCGCAGCGCGTCGTCCATCGACGTGGTCGGCGCCCAGCCAAGTTCCTGCATCGTGTTGTCGATCTTCGGCACGCGGTTCTGCACGTCCTGGTAGCCGTTACCGTAGTAGGCGCCCGACGACGTTTCGACGAGCTGCACCTTCTTGGCGGTCTCGGCGTATTCCGGGAATTCGGCCGCGAGTTTGAGCATCATGTTGGCCAGCTCGCGCACCGAGAAGTTGTTCTTCGGGTTGCCGATGTTGTAGATCTTGCCGCTGGCAACGTTGTCCTTGTTGTCGATGATGCGCACCAGGGCGTCGATACCGTCGTCGATGTCGGTAAAGGCGCGCTTCTGATGGCCACCGTCGACCAGACTGATGTTCTCGCCGCGGGCGATGTGACCGAGGAACTGCGTGACCACGCGCGACGAACCTTCCTTCGGCGTGTAGATCGAGTCCAGGCCGGCGCCGATCCAGTTGAACGGGCGGAACAGCGAGAAGTTCAGGCCTTCCTGCATGCCATAGCCCCAGATCACGCGGTCCATGAGTTGCTTGGAGCAGGCGTAGATCCAGCGCGGCTTGTTGATGGGGCCGTAGATCAGCGGCGAGTTTTCCGGATCGAATTCGCTGTCGGTGCACATGCCGTAGACCTCGGAGGTCGACGGGAACACCAGGTGCTTGCCGTACTTCACGGCCGAGCGCACGATCGGCAGGTTCGCCTCGAAGTCGAGTTCGAACACGCGCAGCGGCGCCTTCACATACGTGGCCGGCGTGGCGATGGCGACGAGCGGCAGGATCACGTCGCACTTGCGGATGTGATACTCGACCCACTCCTTGTTGATCGTGATGTCGCCTTCGAAGAAGTGCATGCGCTCGTGGTTGACCAGATCGCCGAGGCGATCGGTGAGCATGTCCATGCCATAAACTTCCCAGTCGGTCGTCTCCAGGATGCGCTTCGACAGATGGTGGCCGATGAACCCGTTGACACCGAGAATCAGGACTTTTTTCATATTGCGGTCAGTGATTGAGCTGGGAAAACTGTTCCGGCGTGACAGGCTTGCCGTCCAGCGTTAGTTCATGAATGGCGATGGCATTTCCGTCGCCGCAAATGCCGAGGAGCGCATTATCCACTACTTGCAGTCCGCAGGGCAAACCGGCCGGTGCCGGCGCGCGTGACAGACGGGCCTGTGCGACCACCCAGCGGCGGCCTGCCAGATCGGTGAATGCTCCCGGATAGGGGGGGGCGACGGCGCGAACCAGGTTGTAGACATGCTGCGCGGGTTGCGACCAGTCGATCCGACCGTCCTCCGGCTTGCGTCCGCCAAAGTAGCTGCCCGAGGCGAGCTCGTTGACGTGACGCGGCGCCGTGCCCGCCATCAGGCCCGGCAGGCAGCGCCAGAGGGTTTGCTCGGCGGCCACGGTGACCTTCTCGAACACCATGCCCGCCGTATCGTCTGGCAGGATGGGCACGGCCGTCTGGTCGATAATCGCGCCGGCATCGGGTTTTGCGGCCATTTCGTGCAACGTGGCGCCGGTTTCCGTTTCGCCGCGCAAAACCGCCCAGTTCACCGGCACGCGTCCCCGGTACTTCGGCAGCAGCGAACCGTGCATGTTGAAGGCGCCGCGCGGGGCGATCTCCAGCACCGTCACCGGGATCATGTGGCGGTAGTAGAAGGAAAAGATGTAATCCGGTGCAGCCTCGCGGATGCGCGCGGCGAGCGCGGGATCGGCGGGGTCGTCGGGGGTGACGACCGGGATGCCATGCTCGGCGGCGACGCCGGCAACGCTGCCGAACCAGATGTTCTCGTTCGGATTGTCCTGATGCGTGACCACGAGGGCGACATCGACGCCGCGTGCGAGCAGCACTTGCAGGCAGCGAACACCAACGTTGTGATAGGCGAAGACGACGGCGCGGGCGGTGTTGGGCGTCTGAGCGCTCATGACGTTTGCGATCCCAGCTCGGCGGCACTGGCGGCCTGCGCCTGGGCGACGCCCGGCTCGGCCGTGTTCGCGCAGCTGCCCGTACGACCGGCCGGCGGAGCCTCGAGCACGGCCTGCACCAGATAGCGCGGGCGCTGGCGGACTTGCTGGTAGATGCGACCGATGTACTCGCCGAGCAGGCCCATGCCGAACAGAATCACACCCAGCAGGCAGAACGTGACGGCGAACAGCGTGAACACGCCCTGGACTTCGGAGCCGAAAATGAAGCGTCGCGCGATGAGCACGACGAACAGCAGGCCCGAGGCCACCGACAACGTGATGCCCACGCCCGACAGCCATTGCAGCGGTACGACCGAGAAGCCGGTGACGAGGTCGAAATTCAGGCGGATCAGACTGTAGAGCGAGTACTTCGACTCGCCCGCAAAGCGCTCCTCGTGGGCGACGTCCACTTCGGTGGGGTTCTGCGCGAAGGTGTACGCCAGCGCCGGAATGAACGTGTTGATTTCGCGACACTGATTGACCGTGTCGACGATGTGGCGGCTGTAGCCGCGCAGCATGCAACCCTGGTCGGTCATGCGAATGCGGGTGATGCGCTCGCGAAGACGGTTCATGGCGCGCGAGGCATTGCGGCGGAACCAGGTGTCCTGACGATTCATGCGCACGGTGCCGACGTAGTCGTGACCGGCCGCCAGTTGCGCGACGAGTTTGCCGATTTCCTCGGGCGGGTTCTGCAGGTCGGCGTCGAGCGTGACGACCCATTCGCCGCGGGTATGTTCGAAGCCGGCCAGGATGGCCATGTGCTGGCCGTAGTTGCCGTTGAACAGCACCACGCGCGTGACGTCGGGACGCGCGCGATATTGTTCGGCAAGCAGCGCGGCCGAGCGGTCGCGGCTGCCGTCGTTGACGAACACCACTTCGTAAGTCACACCCAACTGGTCGAGGGCCGGGTACAGCCGGGCGAAGAGCGCGGCGAGGCCGGCCTCTTCGTTATAAACCGGGATGACGACGGAGAGTTGTGGACAATTCATTTTTGATGATCAGCGCAAATGGCGTTAACGGCTTCGCAGACGCGAGCGACGTCGGCATTCGTCATGGCGGGGAAAAGCGGCAGCGTGAGAATCGCGCGGCCGAGACGTTCCGCGTTCGGGAACTGCCCCTCATGGAAGCCAAGCGCCCGGTACATTGTAAACAGGTGGATGGCCGGGTAGTGAACGCCGCTGCCGATGCCGCGTGATTTGAGCTTTTCCATGAAGCCGGCGCGGTCGATCGTGAGCTTGTCGAGCGGCAGTTCGATCTGGAACATGTGCCAGTTCGAATTCGTGAAGTCGGCCGGCGGCAGGCCGAGCCCGAGCGCCACGGCCGGTCCGCCCGCGAGCGTGTCGAAATAGCACTGTGCCAGCGCCGTGCGGCGGCGGTTGAACTGCGCCAGATGCGGCATCTGGCCAAGTCCCACGCGTGCGGCAACGTCCGTCAGGTTGTATTTTCCACCAAGCACGTCCACGTCCATGCCGTCGAAGCCCGTACGGGTCACACCCTGCAGGCGGTACTTTTCCGCCAGACGCGCTTCGTCTTCATTGTTGAACACGAGTGCGCCGCCCTCGATCGAGGTCAGGTTCTTGTTGGCGTGAAAGCTGAACGACACCAGGTCGCCGATGGCGCCAATGCGCTCGCCGCGCCACGTCGAGCCCATGGCCTGCGCGGCGTCCTCGATCACGCGCAGCCCGTGCCGGCGCGCGATGTCGTACAGACGATCCATGTCGAGGGGCAGTCCCGCCAGATAGACGGGGATGATCGCGCGCGTGCGGGGCGTGATTGCCTTTTCGAGCAGATCGAGATCCAGATTGCGCGTGACGGGGTCCACGTCGACGAACACGGGCGTGGCGCCCACTTCGAGAATGACGTTGGACGTGGCAACCCACGACAGCGGCGTGGTGATGACTTCGTCGCCACCCTTGACGCCCGCGATGCGCAGCCCGATTTCAAGCGTTGCGGTGCCCGAATTGAAGACGCGCACGGGGCGGTTGCCGAAATATTCGGACAGCGCCTTCTCGAAGGCCTGCACCTGCGGGCCCGAGGTGATCCAGCCCGAGCGCAGCACCTCGGTCACGCCGGCGATGGTGGCGTCGTCGATGCTCGGCCGCGTGAACGGCAGGAACGGTTGATTCGATTGAGGGGTTGCCGAGTCGCTCATGATGTAAGACGAAGCCTCAGGTAAGCGTGGAGCAACGCGTGCGCCCGGGGGCAGGCGATGGCGTCGAACCCACGAAGGCGCGCAGCGTCAGCTGCGGGCCAGAATATAAACACCGACCAGAATGATGCCGATGGCCACGAGCCGCTGCATCGACAGCGTCTCGCCAAACAGGTACCACGCGGCGATCGCGTTGACGACGTACCCGAGCGAGAGCATCGGATAGGCGATCGAGACCTCGACGCGCGAGAGTGCCAGAATCCAGACAACCACACTGATCGCGTAGCAGACGAGGCCGCCCATGATCGGCACCTGCGTTGCGAGCTTGATGCCGATCGGCACGATGTTCGCGCGGGTGAATTCCATGGCGCCGATGGCGTTCGCGCCGGCCTTGAGCAGCAACTGAGCGCATGCATTGAGCAGCACGCCCGTGAGAATAAGTGAAAACGTAGCGAGATTCATGGAACGTTTGTGAACGTTTGTGAATAATTATGGACGCTGCAAATTGGCCAGTCCTGGCGCCGTCGTGCGGCGCGAGGCCCTTTCCCCGATCTTGTCATTGCCGGCGGTATTCATGCGTGTGGCGCCGGCCGAAACAATTAGCGCGCTATTTTACGTCGTCTTCCGGCTGAGGTTTCGAGATCACGATCCGCCGCGTGTCGCGCGCGACGACGCGCATGGGCAGGCGTTCGGCCTCCAGCTTGCCGAACGTACCCGGATCGACCAGCGCGAGCGCCTTCGGGTCGGACCGCCACCGCGCATAGAAGTCGGCGAGCGTGGGCAGCCATTTCTGCGGCTCCTGCTTCACGCCGAATTCGAGCTCATCCGGATGCTGCACCATGATCATCGTGTGCCCGAGGTAGTAGGGCATGGTGTGATCGAGCACGTTCACGGAATAGAAGGGGACGTTCGGCCCGAGGCGGGCCATCTCGGCCTGGACGGCCGGCACCAGCAGCACCCCCGAACTCTGGCGGCCGAACACCTCGTGTCCCATGCCGCCCACGGTCACGAGCAGCAGCATGGCGCCCGAGAAGGCGAGCAGGGCACGCCGCGCGCTGTGACGCGCGAGCCGCCACGCCACGAGCGTTCCCGCCAGGCCGAGGCCCACGGCCACGTACAACCAGACCTGGAAGGCCTTGTAGAGCTCGTTCGGATTGCGCACGCTGCCGGCGCGGCCGACGAAGATCGCTACCATCACGAGCGCCGCGATCAGGAAAATCGCATAGCCGGCCATGTGCAGGCGAACGGTGTCGCGACGCAACTGCGCGAGATACAGTCCGAAGAGCAGCGCCATGGCCGGCGCGATCGGCAGCAGGTAGGAAATCAGCTTGGAATGCGACGCGCTGAAGAACAGGAAAATGAACGCCGACCAGACCCAGAGCATCAGCGCCGGCGCGAAGCCGTTCGGTTGGCGGGGCATGCGTAGCGTGGCGCGCACGGTGCCCGGCAGCACCGACAGCCACGGCAGGAAGCCGACGATGAACACCGGCACGAAGTACCAGGGGGCGCCGTCGCGGTTATGGCCTTCCATCGCGAAGCGGCGGAAGTGCTCGTTGATGAAGAAGAAATCGAAGAATTCGGGGTTGCGCAACTGCACCAGCACGAACCACGGCGCGGCGATTGCGAGAAAGACGATCAGGCCGCTGCCCAGATACAGTCGCCGCCACAAGGCCCAGTCCCGAGCCACGAGTGTGTAGATCACCAGCACGGCGCCGGGCAGCACGACGCCGACGAGGCCCTTGCTCAGCACGGCAAGCGCCATGGCCGCCCAGCACAACCACATCCAGCCGCGCACCGCGCCGCGATCGAGCCCGGGGCGCTGGGCCAGCAGCAGCGCGCACAACGACAGCCCCATGAAGAACGACAGGCCCATGTCGAGCACGTTGAAGTGTCCGAGCAGCGACCACAGCGGCGCGCTGGCCAGCGCGGCTGCGGCGAACAGGCCGACGCGCGCATTGAACACGCGGCGGCCGGTGTAGCCCACCGTCAGCACGCCGGCAAAGCCGGTGAGCGCCGTCCAAAGCCGTGCCTGCCACTCGCCGAGCCCGAAGGCGGCAAAGGTGAGCGCGTTCATCCAGGTTTGCAGCGGCGGCTTCTCGAAGTACTTGTAGCCGTTGTAGCGTGGCGTGATCCAGTCGCCGGTCACCCACATCTCGCGCGCCATTTCCGCATAGCGGCCCTCGTCGCTCGCGATCAGGTGGCGATAGTCGAGCACGCCGAACCAGACCAGGGCGAAGCCCAGAAGCAGCAGCCAGAAGGCGGCGGGCGACAGGGGGTAGGCGGACGGCGTTGCGTCGCGAGGGGACGCGGGCGGCAAGGCGGGCGCAGCGAGTGGGTCCGTGCCCGGCAGGCCGGGTGCGAGCGGGCGGCGACTCACTCAGTCGCCTCGGGCTCGATGAGCAGGGCGAGCACGACGCGCCGCCCCTCGCTCATCAGGATGTTATAGGTGCGGCAGGCGGCTTGCGTGTCCATGGAGTCCACGCCGATGCGTGCGCTCGTCAGCGACGTGGTCAGTCTGGGATGGGCGAAGCGCAGGCGCGAGCCGCTGCCGAAGATGACGACCTCGGGGTCGAGGCGGCGCAACAGGTCGAAGTCGGCGGGCGTGAGCGCGTCGAAGCGCGACACCGGCCAGTGCTGGATCTCGCCCTCGGGCGCAATGATCACGCTCTGGTCGTGGCGAATCTTGTTGACTTCGACATAGCCGCGGCCGTAGCCGGTCACCGTGTTCAGGGCTTGCGACGGGTCTTGATGCAGTTTCACTTTCGAAAGATTCCCTACCAGGGGTTGCCCGGTGGTGGATGAGCGTCGGCGCGGTGTACAACGGCCGGGCATCTTGCCTCGCGTCTTGCAAACCGTCAATGATGCATTGCCGAACTCTGTCATAATTGGCTAAATTATAGCTTTTTGCCGTACGCAGCACGGCAAAACCGTTGCAGTGCGGCATTTGCCACGCCGAAATCGGGGAAAAGCGGTGTCCCGTGCGCTTTGCGCGCCGGTTTGCGCCGCCGCCGGTGCGTCGTGCGTCCCGCCTGCTGCCGGCCCGACCGGCCCCTGCGTCGCCCGCCAAGACCACAACCGCCGTGAAACCGATCCTCAAATCGCAGAAATTGCAGAATGTCTGCTATGACATTCGTGGGCCCGTGCTCGAACATGCCAAGCGCATGGAAGACGAAGGTCATCGCATCATCAAGCTGAACATCGGCAATCTGGCGCCGTTCGGCTTCGAGCCGCCCGACGAGATCGTGCAGGACATGATCCGCAACCTGCCGAATTCGGCCGGCTATTCGGACTCGCGGGGCGTGTTCGCGGCGCGCAAGGCGATCATGCATTATTGTCAGCAAAAGCGCATCAAGGATGTGCAGCTCGACGACATCTACCTCGGCAACGGGGCGTCGGAGCTCATCGTGATGGCCATGCAGGCACTGCTCAACGATGGCGACGAGGTCCTCGTGCCCGCGCCCGACTATCCGCTGTGGACGGCGGCGGTCAGCCTCTCGGGCGGCACCCCGGTCCACTACGTCTGCGACGAACAGGCGGACTGGCAGCCCGACCTCGCGGACATTCGGAAAAAGATCACGCCGAACACGCGCGCCATCGTCATCATCAACCCGAACAACCCGACCGGCGCGCTTTACTCCGACGAACTGCTCAAGGAGATCGTCGCGCTCGCACGCGAGCACAAGCTCATCATTTACGCCGACGAGATCTACGACAAGATCATCTACGACGGCGCCGAGCATACGTCGATCGCCTCGTTGTCCGAGGACGTGCTCACCATTACCTTCAACGGCCTGTCGAAAAGCTATCGCGCGTGCGGTTACCGCGCGGGCTGGATGATCGTGTCCGGCGACAAGCGCCCGGCGCGCGACTATATCGAAGGGCTGAACATCCTGGCCTCGATGCGGCTGTGCCCCAACGTGCCGGGGCAGTACGCCATCCAGACGGCGCTGGGCGGCTACCAGAGCATTCAGGACCTGATCGTGCCGGGCGGGCGCCTGTACGAGCAGCGCGAAATCGCGCACCGCATGCTCACCGCTATTCCCGGCGTGACCTGCGTGAAGCCGAAGGCGGCGCTGTACCTGTTCCCGCGTCTCGATCCGGCGGTGTACCCCATCGCCAACGACCAGGAATTCATCCTCCAGTTGCTGCTCGAAGAAAAGGTCCTGCTGGTGCAGGGCAGCGGTTTCAACTGGATGCACCCCGACCATTTCCGTGTCGTGTTCCTGCCTCACGAGGGCGACCTGGAAGACGCCATCAGTCGCATTGCCCGCTTCCTTGACGGTTATCGCCGTCGCCACGGCAAGTGATGCGCGCCAACCGATTTCGACTTTTGAGTAAAACTGCATGAATCCGATCAAATTGGGCCTCCTCGGCCTTGGCACGGTAGGCTATGGCGCCTTCCAGGTACTGGCTCGCAACCAGGAAGAAATTCAACGTCGTGCCGGCCGGGGTATCGAGATCACGAAGGTTGCGGTGCGCAACGTCGAACGCGCGCGCGGTCTCGTCGGCCAGGCGGCTGTCGTGACGGGTGACCCGTTCGAGGTGGTCAACGATCCGGACATCGATGTCGTGGTCGAGACCATCGGCGGCTACGACCTCACGAAGGAACTGGTCCTCAAGGCGATCGAGAACGGCAAGCATGTGGTCACCGCGAACAAGGCGCTGCTGGCCGTCTATGGCAACGAAATCTTCGCCGCGGCGCGCAAGGCCAACGTCATGGTGGCCTTCGAGGCCGCGGTGGCCGGCGGCATTCCCATCATCAAGGCGTTGCGCGAAGGGCTCACCGCCAACCGCATCCAGTGGATCGCCGGCATCATCAACGGCACCACGAACTTCATCCTCTCGGAGATGCGCGACAAAGGCATCGACTTCGACGTGGCGCTTGCCGACGCACAGCGTCTGGGCTATGCCGAGGCCGACCCGACGTTCGACATCGAAGGCGTCGATGCCGCGCACAAGCTCACGCTCATGAGCGCCATCGCGTTCGGCGTACCGGTGCAGTTCGATCGCGCCTACATCGAGGGCATCACCAAGCTCTCGGCGCTCGACATCAAGTACGCCGAGGAGTTGGGCTACCGCATCAAGCTGCTGGGCATCACGCGTCGCGCGGAGGCGGGTATCGAGCTGCGCGTGCATCCGACGCTCATCCCCGCCAAGCGCCTCATCGCCAACGTGGAAGGCGCCATGAACGCCGTACTGGTGCAGGGCGACGCCGTGGGCGCCACGCTGTACTACGGCAAGGGCGCGGGCGCCGAGCCGACGGCTTCGGCCGTGGTGGCCGACATCGTGGACGTGACGCGTCTGCAGACGGCCGACCCGGAGCATCGCGTGCCGCACCTGGCGTTCCAGCACGACGCGCTGTCGAACACGCCGGTGCTGCCGATCGGCGAAGTCACCACCAGCTACTACCTGCGCCTGCGTGTGGTGGATCGTGCCGGTGTGATGGCCGAACTCACGCGCATTCTCGCGGACCTGGACATCTCGATCGACGCATTGCTGCAGAAGGAATCGCGCGAAGGCGAACATCAGACGGACATCATCATCCTGACGCATCAGACCCAGGAAAAGCACATCAACGCGGCCATCGCGAAGATCGAGGCGATGGAGACGGTGCTCTCGAAGGTCACGCGCATCCGCATGGAGGCGCTGAGCTGAGTCGGTCGCGCGCGCCCGCAGGCCGGCGCGCCGACGACCCGCTGCACGAACCCATTCGACAGGACACGACTCACATGAAATACATCTCCACGCGCGGCGCGGGCCTGAATTCCGGCGAGCCGCAATCGTTCTCGAGCATTCTCCTCGGTGGCCTGGCCCCCGACGGCGGCCTGTACCTGCCGACCGAATATCCGCGGGTGACGGCCGACGAACTGCGCGCCTGGCGCCAGTTGTCTTACGCCGAGCTCGCGGCGAAGGTGCTGACCAAGTTCGCCGGCGACATTCCCACCGAAATCCTGGCGGATCTGACCCTGCGCACGTACACCGCCGAGGTCTACCGCAATGTGCGTCCCGGCGAGGATGCCGCCGAGATCACGCCGCTGCTGCCGCTCGGCGTCGAGAATGGCACGCCGCTCTCGCTGCTGGCGCTCTCGAACGGTCCGACGCTCGCGTTCAAGGACATGGCCATGCAGTTGCTCGGCAACCTGTTCGAGTACGCGCTGGCTCAGCACGGCGATGCGTTGAACATTCTGGGCGCCACGTCCGGCGACACGGGCAGCGCGGCCGAGTACGCCATGCGCGGCAAGGAAGGCATTCGGGTCTTCATGCTCTCGCCCGCCGGCAAGATGAGTGCGTTCCAGACGGCGCAGATGTACAGCCTGCAGGACCCGAACATCTTCAATCTCGCGGTCGAAGGCGTGTTCGACGACGCGCAGGATATCGTCAAGGCGGTGTCGAACGATCACGCCTTCAAGGCGCGCTACAAGATCGGCACGGTCAACTCGATCAACTGGGCGCGCGTCGTGGCGCAGGTCGTGTACTACTTCAAGGGGTACTTCGCGGCCACGGGCGGCAAGTCCGGCCAGGACGGGGAAGTGTCGTTCACCGTGCCGTCGGGCAACTTCGGCAACGTCTGCGCCGGTCACATCGCGCGCATGATGGGCTTGCCGATTCGCAAGTTGGTGGTGGCCACCAACGAGAACGACGTGCTCGACGAGTTCTTCCGCACCGGACGCTACCGCGTGCGCAAGTCCGCCGAAACGTTCCATACGAGCAGTCCGAGCATGGACATCTCGAAGGCGTCGAACTTCGAGCGCTTCCTGTTCGACCTGCTGGGGCGCGACGCCCAGGCAACGGCCGATCTGCTGTCGAAGGTCGAGCGCGAGGGCGGTTTCGATCTCTCAGGCACCGAGGCGTTCGCGCGCGTGGCGCAGTTCGGGTTCGTCTCGGGTCGCAGCACGCACGACGACCGTGTGGCCACGATCCAGGACGTGGCCCGTCGCTACGACGTGGTCATCGACACCCATACGGCCGATGGCGTGAAGGTCGCGCGCGAAGCGCTCGAGCCCGGGGTGCCGATGGTGGTGCTCGAGACGGCGCAGCCGGCGAAGTTCGCCGAGACCATTCGCGAGGCGCTGCATCGCGAGCCGCCGCGTCCGGCGGGCTTCGAGCAGCTCGAATCGCTGCCGCAGCGCTTCGAGACCGTGCCGAACGACGTTGCGCGCGTGAAGGCGTACATTGCGGAGCACACCGGCCTGTAAGCCGGCGTGCGCTGTTCTCAGACTTCCGGGCCCCCCCTCATGCTGAGTACCCAAGAAGCTCTCGATGCCGTGCTGGGCGCCGCGCGTGCGCTCGGCCGCCACGAGACGGTCGACACGCTCGCGGCGAACGGTCGCGTGCTGGCCGCCGACGTGATTGCCACGCTCGATGTGCCGCCGATGGACACGAGCGCCATGGACGGCTACGCCGTCCGGTTGTCGGATCTGCGTGACGCCGAGACGGTCTTGCCCGTCTCGCAGCGCATTCCCGCCGGTCACGCACCGGCGCCGCTGGCCGAGGGCACGGCGGCGCGCATCTTCACCGGCGCTCCGGTGCCGCCGGGCGCCGACGCCATCGTGATGCAGGAGCAATGCGAGGCGCGCGAGGACGGCAAGGTCGTGATTCGCCATGTGCCCGCGGCCGGCGAGTTCATCAATCGTCAGGGCGCGGACATTCGTCGCGGCAGCGTGATCCTCGCGGCGGGCACGCGCCTGCGCGCCCAGTCGCTCGGGCTGGCGGCCTCGGTGGGCATCGCGAAGTTGCAGGTGGCGCGCCGCCTGCGCGTGGCGGTGTTCTTCACCGGCGACGAACTGACCATGCCGGGCGAGCCGCTGCGCGAGGGCGGCATCTACAACTCGAACCGATTCGTGCTGCGCAGCCTGCTGGAGAACCTTGGCTGCGAGATGACGGATTACGGCATCGTGCCGGACAATCTTGCGGCCACGCGTGCGATTCTGCGTGACGCCGCGCGCGGCAATGACCTGATCATCACGTCGGGCGGTGTGTCGGTGGGCGAGGAAGATCACGTCAAGCCGGCGGTGGAGGCCGAGGGGCGACTGAACCTCTGGCAGATCGCACTCAAGCCGGGCAAACCGCTCGCATACGGCGAGGTGAACCGTCCGCGTGGCGCGAGTGATGCGACGAACGCGACTGACGCGACTGACGCGAGTCGCGAGCACGGTGCGGGCGGCGATACGGCGCACTTCATCGGCTTGCCGGGCAATCCGGTGTCGAGCTTCGTGACGTTCCTGCTGTTCGTGCGCCCGTTCATTCTGCGCTTGCATGGCGTGGCGGACGTGGCGCCGCGCCGTATCGCGATGCGAGCCGATTTCACGCAGAAGAAGGCGGACCGTCGCAATGAATTCGTGCGCGCCCGCGTCAACGATCAGGGCGGTCTGGAGGCGTTTCCGAACCAGAGTTCCGCGGTGCTCACCTCGACCGTCTGGGGCGACGGCCTCATCGACAACCCGCCCGGGCACCGCATCGAAGCGGGGCAGACGGTGGCATTCCTGCCGTTTTCCGATCTTCTATATTGAGAGACAGGGGCGCCGCCCATGCGGCGCGCCGGGGAAGCAACCATGCAGATCAATCTTCGCTTTTTTGCCAGTGTCCGCGAGGCGCTGAACGTTGCCGAGGAGCCGAACGTGGAAGTCCCCGAGGGGGTTGCCACAGTGGGAGACGTGCGTCGGTGGTTGTGCAATCGCGGCCCCGTCTGGGCCGAGACGCTCGGCGAGCAGCGCGCGCTTCGCATGGCGCTGAATCACGAGATGGTGCCGGCCGGCACGCGGCTCACGACGGGCTGCGAGGTCGCCTTCTTCCCGCCGGTCACCGGCGGCTGACAAGTTCAGGTTCGCATCCGGGGTCGCGGCGGGGCGGCGGCCGGCCTCGGATATGCGGCAACCCGGCCCGCCAACCCTATACAGAGCACATCGACACCATGCCGATTCGCGTACAGACCGAGGATTTCGACCTGTCGGAGGAAATCCGCCAACTGCGTGCCAACGACCTGCGCGTGGGTGCCGTGGCGAGCTTTGTCGGCACTGTGCGCGATCTGAACGATGGCAAGGATGTGTCCCGCATGACGCTGGAGCACTATCCCGGCATGACGGAGAAGGCGCTCTCGGCGATCGTCGCCCAGGCGCACGAGCGCTGGCGCCTGTTCGACGCCCTGGTCATCCATCGTTACGGCGATCTGGGGCCGGGCGACCAGATCGTGCTGGTGGCGGTGACGTCGGCCCACCGGGGCGATGCGTTCGCGGCGTGCGAATTCATCATGGACTACCTGAAGACCGAGGCGCCGTTCTGGAAGAAGGAGTCCACGCCACAGGGTGAGCGCTGGGTCGATGCCCGGGAGACCGACACCGCGGCGCGGGAGCGCTGGACGAAGGGCGACGGTCGGTAACCGGCCGGGACGACCCCCGAGCGCGGTCGCGCCAGGGCGCGTCGGAAATACGCTTTTTTCAGGAAAAATCGGCGAATTTAAGCAAAATTCGCCGATCGTTTCATTTGTGCGGTCGAGACGGTCTGGCTTGTTTCACGCTATCGAGCAACAGACGTTGCGCCGGTGGCAGCGAATACTCCCACCCGAACAGGTTCAGTTGAAGGCTCTCCGCGATCCGGATGGCGGGCTCCGCAAAGGCGAACGCGGCCTGCGGTTCGAAGATCTTGTCGAGCGTATCGAAGAACAGGGCGAGCCAGCGGCTGAAATGCTCGCCGCTCAGATGCGCGAACGGCTGATGCGCCTGCGTCACATTGCCGCGGTACCGCTTGGCACCGAGCACGATGCTGGCCCAGAACGACACCATTTTCTCGAGATGCCCATCCCAGCGGCCTTCGAGCGCCTCGCGAAAGACGGGCCCGAGCATGTCGTCGTCGCGGATACGCCCATAGAACGTATGCACGAGCAGGCGCACGGCGTCTTCGTCGATGGCCGCCAGCCGTGCCGACGGCCATTCGGCCGTGGTTTGCGGTGCAACGCCGGGAAGGGCGTCTGGCCCCGTTCCGGGCGGCATTTCCGATGCCGCACGGCCGGACGTCGCGCTGTCGACCGGGGGCTGTGTGTCAGGATGACTCATGGTGCGGCGTGCTTAAAATGACTATTATGAGCTTCAAACCCGGGCGTGTCCCACGCATTCCCGGACGTGGTTCCGCGGCGCCCCCGGCGCGTGCCGTGACCCGTGATTCCGGCGTGCCTCGGGCTACGTGAGAAAGGTCGATCTCGCGCCGTAATGCCCCTTGAAACCACAGGGGATTGTCCGCACATCCGATGCAGAAATGAATTCTTACCGGAGCACGAGATGCGACAAGACAAATTCACCACGCAGTTCCTGGAAGCGCTGGCTGATGCCCAAAGCATGGCAGTCGGTCGCGACCAGCAATACATCGAGCCGCTGCACCTTCTGGCCGCGCTGATCGCTCAACCCGAGGGGGCGGCGCGTTCGCTGCTGCAGCGCGCGGGCGTTCAGGTCCAGCCGCTGGCGCACGACCTCGAGACGGCCATCGCAAAGTTGCCTCAGGTGCAGGGCACCGACGGCAACGTGCAGGTCGGCCGCGAACTCGCAGGCTTGCTCAACCAGGCCGACAAGGAAGCGCAAAAGCATGGCGACACCTATATCGCCAGCGAAATGTTCCTGCTCGCACTCGCCGACGACAAGGGCGAGACGGGCAAGCTCGCCCGCGCTCGCGGCCTCACGCGCAAGTCGCTGGAGGCGGCCATCGAGGGTGTGCGCGGCGGTCAGTCCGTCGATAGCCAGGATGCCGAGGGCCAGCGCGAGGCCCTCAAGAAATACACGCTCGACCTGACCGAACGCGCGGCGCAGGGCAAGCTCGATCCGGTGATCGGGCGCGACGACGAAATTCGCCGCACAATCCAGATTCTCCAGCGTCGCACCAAGAACAACCCGGTGCTCATTGGTGAGCCGGGCGTAGGCAAGACCGCGATCGTGGAGGGCCTGGCGCAGCGTATCGTCAATGGCGAAGTGCCGGAGTCGCTCAAGAACAAGCGTGTGCTCGCGCTCGACATGGCGGGGCTGCTCGCCGGCGCCAAGTTCCGCGGCGAGTTCGAGGAGCGCCTGAAAGCCGTGCTCAATGACATCGCCAAGGACGAAGGCCGCACGATCCTGTTCATCGACGAGATTCACACGATGGTGGGCGCGGGCAAGGCCGAAGGCGCAATGGATGCGGGCAACATGCTCAAGCCGGCGCTCGCACGGGGCGAGCTGCACTGCATCGGTGCGACCACGCTCGACGAATATCGCAAGTACATCGAAAAGGATGCCGCGCTGGAGCGCCGCTTCCAGAAAGTACTCGTCGACGAGCCGAGCGTCGAGGCAACGATCGCGATTCTGCGCGGTCTGCAGGAAAAGTACGAACTGCACCACGGCGTGGAGATCACCGACCCGGCCATCGTGGCGGCGGCGGAACTCAGCCAGCGCTACATCACCGACCGGTTCCTGCCGGACAAGGCCATCGACCTGATCGATGAGGCGGCGTCGAAGATCAAGATGGAAATCGACTCGAAGCCGGAAGTGATGGACAAGCTCGACCGTCGTCTCATCCAGTTGAAGATCGAGCGCGAGGCCGTCAAGAAGGAGACCGACGAGGCCTCGCAGAAGCGCCTGGCGCTCATCGAGGAAGAGATCGCGCGCCTGGAGCGCGAGTACGCCGACCTGGAGGAAGTCTGGACGGCGGAAAAGGCCGCCGTGCAGGGTAGTGCGCAGGTCAAGGAAGAGATCGACCGTGTGCGCGCCGAGATCGCGAAGTTGCAGCGCGAGGGCAAGCTCGACAAGGTGGCGGAGCTGCAATATGGCAAGCTCCCGCAACTCGAAGCGCAACTGAAGGACGCCGATGCGGCCGAGGCCGCGGGCCAACAGGCGCATCCGCGACTGCTGCGCACGCAGGTAGGCACCGAGGAAATCGCCGAAGTGGTTTCGCGTGCCACGGGTATCCCGGTCTCGAAGATGATGCAGGGCGAGCGCGAGAAGCTGCTCAACATGGAAGCCAAGCTGCACGAGCGCGTGGTGGGCCAGGACGAGGCGATTACCGCCGTGGCCGACGCCATCCGTCGTTCGCGCGCGGGGCTGGCCGATCCGAACCGCCCGTACGGGTCGTTCCTGTTCCTCGGGCCGACCGGCGTGGGCAAGACCGAGCTGTGCAAGGCCTTGGCGATGTTCCTGTTCGATTCGGAAGATCACCTCATCCGCATCGACATGAGCGAGTTCATGGAGAAGCACAGCGTGGCGCGTTTGATCGGTGCGCCCCCGGGCTATGTCGGCTATGAAGAGGGCGGTTATCTGACCGAGGCCGTGCGTCGCAAGCCGTACAGCGTGATCCTGCTCGACGAGGTCGAAAAGGCGCACCCGGACGTGTTCAACGTGCTCTTGCAGGTGCTCGACGACGGCCGCATGACCGACGGACAGGGCCGTACGGTGGACTTCAAGAACACGGTGATCGTGATGACGTCGAACCTCGGGTCGTCGATGATTCAGTCGATGGTCGGCGAGCCGCAAGACCGGATCAAGGATGCCGTGTGGACGGAGATCAAGGAGCACTTCCGTCCGGAATTCCTCAACCGGATCGACGAAGTCGTGGTGTTCCACGGACTCGACCAGAAGCACATCGAGTCGATTGCCACGATTCAGATCGAGATCCTGCGCCAGCGTCTGGCCAAGCTCGAGATGCACCTGGAGGTCAGCAAGTCGGCGCTCGCCCATGTGGCGCGCGAGGGCTTCGATCCGGTGTACGGCGCGCGTCCGCTCAAGCGGGCTATCCAGCAGGAGATCGAGAATCCGGTCGCCAAGCTGGTGCTTGCCGGCAAGTTCGGGCCGAAGGATACGATCCCGGTCGACTGGCGCAACGGCCGCTTCACCTTCGAAGGCGAGACGGCCGCACAGGTCGGCCGCGAGACGGAGGCGGCAGCGGAATAAGCCGTCGGCCCGGGAGATCGGCTCTCCCGGCGGTCAACCTGATAGGACACCCCTCTCGCAGGGGTGTTTTTTTATCGTTCCGGCGCTCGACGGATTCAGCCACCTCATTGCGACGCTGTCTCCGGAGTTGCGGCGCCGATGCCACCGATGCCGCCAATGCCACCGATGGTGTCGAGCGCGGCTACCGCGTCGGACGACAAATGCAAGGCTGCGGCAGCGATGTTTTGCCGCAGGTGGCCAACCGACGCGGTTCCCGGAATCAGCAGAATATTGGGAGAACGTTGCAGTAGCCACGCCAGAGCCGTTTGCAAAGGCGTCGCCCCGCAGTCGGCAGCTACCTGCTCAAGCGTTGCCGACTGCAGTGGCGAGAACCCACCCAGCGGGAAGAACGGCACATAGGCAATACCTGCGCTCGCCAGTTGCGCCACCAGCGGGTCGTCGCCCCGGTGGGCAAGGTTGTACTGGTTTTGCACGCAGACGATATCGGTCATGGTCCGTGCCTGAGCGATCTGATTGGCCGTCGCGTTGCTCAGGCCAATATGCCGAACGATACCCTTGCGCTTTAACTCCGCAAGCGCTGTCAGAGGGGCTTCCAGATCTCCCTCCGCCGGTGCCGCCACGTCGAACATCAGGCGTAGGTTCACGACATCCAGCACTTCCACGCCCAGGTTGCGCAAATTGTCGTACACCGCAGATTCCAGTTCGGCAGGAGACATCGCCTTCAGCCACGAGCCATCTGTGCCGCGACGTGCGCCAATTTTGGTGACGATCACCAAATCGTCGCGATAGGGATGCAGCGCCTCGCGAATGATCTGGTTGGTGATATGCGGACCGTAGAAATCGCTGGTGTCGATGTGATTGACGCCCATCTCCAACGCCGAACGCAATACAGCGATGGCTTGCTGCCGGTCCCCAGGGGGGCCGAATACATGTGGGCCCGCCAGCTGCATGGCGCCATAACCCATGCGGATGACTTCGAGGTCACCGAGCATGTAGCTGCCGGCTTGATTGGCTTGATACATCGTTTCTCCTCGGTTGCGCAAAGCGGTAATGTCAGCGCAGTCTAGGAGCTTGCTCGGTGTGCGACAATCCCGCGCAATAAGACAGCTTGTGCGAAATTCCAGACAATCTAATCGCCATGGCCGATTTGCAGGACATTGCCGCCTTCGTAGCCGTAGCCACGCAGGGTGGCTTTCGCAGCGCCGCACGTATCTCGGGTACCAGCGCCTCGCAACTGAGCGAGGCGGTGCGCCGGCTGGAGTCGCGTCTCGGCGTGCGACTTCTCAATCGCACGACACGCAGCGTGGCGACCACCGATGCGGGCCAGCGCCTGCTGGAACATCTGACGCCTGCGCTGAGCGCCGTCGAATCGGCGCTGGACGTGGTCAATGGCTTTCGCGACCGTCCCGCTGGACGCTTGCGACTGAATGTTCCATTGGCCGCCTCCAAACTGGTATTGCCGCGCATCGTTCCGCAGTTCCTCGCTGAGTACCCCGACATCTGTCTTGAGGTGATCGTGGAAGATCGCTTTGTGGATTTGCTGCAGTCAGGCTGTGACGCCGGCATCCGATACGAAGAAGGAATGGATCAGGACATGGTGGCGGTCCCCATCGGCCCGCGGCGCCAGCGCATGGCCCTGGCGGCTTCGCCAGGCTATCTCGCGCAACACGGCAGACCGCGCCATCCGAACGATCTACGCGAGCATATTTGTCTGCGCGGACGCTTTTCCAGTGGTGCCATGCCGCCTTGGCACTTTACGCGCAAAGGGAAATCGTTGACGGTGGAAACGAACGGACCGTTGATCGTGAACCTTGGCGCCGCCGCCGACCTGGCCGTTGATTCGGCGGTGGCTGGCGCGGGCGTGATCTATTTATTCGAGGAATGGCTGCAGCCCTATATCGACCGCGGCGAACTGGACCCGTTGCTGGAGCCCTGGTGGCCCAGCTTCACCGGTCCGTTGCTGTACTATCCGGGCCGCCGCTACCTGCCGTCGCCATTGCGCGCATTCGTGGACTTTGCGAAGACCATCCACTGGTAGCCCCCTCGGCCAACGATTTGCCATTTGGGCATACGTCCTTTCCGATCGCGGTGATTTTTTCGTCGTGTCACAATCGTCGGCGACAATACGCGGCCGCGTGCGTCGACGGCGCAAACGCCGTGCCGTTCGCGCCGACCGGCAACCGTTGGCGCCGCGCCGGTGTCGTTCGTCGCACCACGCATGCGGTGGATGACCCCGCGCCCTATCGTCACACCATGATCCCATCACAGCAAGGACATCATGGAGACGATTCTGGTAATGCATCTGGCCGCCGCAGGGGCGGCGGTGGGGCTTGGCATCGGCATCCTGTTCATGCGGCGGGGCACGTCGAGACACCGATGGCTGGGGCGTCTGTGGGTTGCGGCGATGGCGGTGACGGCGCTCTCGAGTTTCGGCATCCGTGGCATCGGCGGCGTCGGTGGGGGCGACGGATCGGGCGGCATGCAGCTTTCCTGGCTGCACGTCCTCTCGTCGTTTGTGCTGGTGAACCTGGTGCTGGCCGTGCGGGCGATTCGCCAGGGGCGGGTGGCGAGCCATCGGCGACGCATGCTCGGTCTGTACGCCGGGCTGGTGATCGCGGGCGTGGCCGCCGTGGCGGTACCGGGGCGCCTGCTGAACCGTGCGCTCGTGCAGTTGTGGCACCATGACGCGAAATTGGCGCAGGCCCGTGCGGACTGTGCTCGCGTCGACCCGGGGCAAGCATCCACGCAACCTCTGCCGTGTCCGACGCGGCGATCGAACGAATCATAGACAAGGACAGTGCCAGCGGCACGAGCAGCGACACCTGCAGCAATACCGACAAGCCAGCGGGAACCGGACAACAAACGCGACGTGCACCGATGGTCGGGTCGGGGCTGCCCGTGACGATCGACGGGACACACGCGTGAGAGCGACGCCGACGATGAGACAACCGCAATCCGCTCAGCCCATACAGGCGGCGCCCCTACGGGCGAAGCGTGGCCTGTGGCAGACCTTCTGGCGCGAACTCGCCGGCGTGATGATCTTCAACACCCTCATTGCACTGGGGCTGCGATTGATCGGCTTTGGCGGGACCTTTGCGCAAAACTTCGTGTTCAGCCAGTGCATCGGCCTCTCGATTGCCGCGCTGGTGGACGGTGGGCGCCGCGTGATCTGGCGCGAGGGTGTGCCACCCATGGGGCCGTTTCTCGTGCTCGTGGCGTTGGGCTGCCTTGGCGGACTGGCGGCTGGCGTCGGCATGGGCACGGCGCTGCTCGGTCTGCCGATGTCGATGTGGCGCCCCGTGGGCAATCATTCCGTGTCCATCGTGCTGGCGGTCGCCCTGGCCGGCACCGGCATCGGCACGTATCACGGCTGGTCGCGGGCCCGACTGTCGCAACTGCGTGAAGCGGCGGCGCGGCAGGCATTGCGCGAGGCGTCGGTGGAGCGGCAACTCGTGCTGGCGCGCCTGAAGACGCTGCAGGCGCAACTCGAACCGCATTTCCTGTTCAACGTGCTCGCCAATCTGGACGCGTTGATCGCGAGCGACGCCGCGCGTGCGCGCATGCTGTTGGCCCACCTGAACCGGTTCCTGCGGGCTTCGCTGGCGGCCACGCGTGCCGAGGTCACGTCGCTGGCCGACGAATTCGTGTTGCTCGACGCGCTGCTCGCCATCCAGCAGGTGCGCTTCGGAGAACGCCTGCGCTACGCGTTCGACCTGCCCGACGATTGCCGCGCCCTGCGCGTGCCGCCGATGCTCGTCCAGCCGCTGGTCGAAAATGCGCTCAAGCACGGCGTGGAGCCACTCCCCGAAGGCGCCGCCGTGCACGTCGAGGCATGGCTCGAGGCGTCCGGCGAGGATTCGCAACACGTCGTCATCCGCGTTGCGGACGACGGCGCGGGCTTTCATGCCGACACAGGCGCCGACGGCGTGGGGTTGATGAATATCCGGGAGCGCCTGCGCGTGCGCTACGGCGACGCGGCAAGTCTGACACTTGCCGAAGGCGTGCCGCGTGGCGTTGTCGCCACGTTGCGCTTGCCCATGAGCGCCGGCGGTCCGGCCGATGGGGCACCGACACAGGTTTCTGGTCCCGGAGCGTGGCGTGCATGACATCCCCCCTCGCCCTGATTGCCGAAGACGAACCCCTGCTGGCCGAGGCGCTGCGCGCCATGCTCGCGCAGGCCTGGCCCGAGTTGCGTGTGCTGCCGGTCGCGCTGGATGGCACGTCGGCGATTGCCGCCATCGTCCAGCATCAGCCCGAAGTCGTGTTTCTCGACATCGCGATGCCTGGCGCGACGGGGCTCGACGTGGCACGCGCCTGTGCACGGCTGAGCCGGCCCCCGCAGATCGTGTTCGTGACCGCGTTCGACCGGTTCGCACTTGACGCGTTCGACGCGGCCGCCGTCGATTATCTGCTCAAGCCGGTGCAACCCGATCGCCTCGCACGCACGGTCGCGCGCCTGCGTGACCGGCTTGATGCTCCCGATGACGGCGCGCTCGCGCAACTGTTGACGACATTGCGCACGCGGCTGCAAGTCAGCTCCCTGCCGGTGAACGGTCGCGCGGACGGTGTGGCGAACGATGCGGCGCCAGGCGAGGTGCACGGTATCGCTACGGCGCAGGGGGCGACAGAGGTGGCGGCGGAGGTGGAGGAGGCCAACGAGCCGGCGGTGCTGACGGTCGCGCGCGAGAGGCGCGATTACCTGCGCTTCGTGCGGGCGTCGGTGAAGGACGAGGTTCGAATCGTGCCGGTCGAGGACGTCTGCTTTTTCGAGGCGGCGGACAAGTACGTCGTCGTGGCGACGACCGACGGCGATCTGCTCATTCGCACCAGTCTGCGCGAGCTATTGCCGCAACTCGATCCGTCGCGCTTCTGGCAGGTGCATCGCAGCACGGTGGTGAATGTGGCCGAAGTCGTGAGCGCGCAGCATACGCCGCTGGGGCGCCTCACGCTCAAGCTCAGGCGCCGCAAGGACCGTGTCGCCGTCAGTCGGCAGTACGCGCACCTGTTCCGGCAGATGTAGGGGCGGGCGCGGCGGCGAAGCTTTCATCGGGCACCCGCCGGCTCGGGCGCCCCGACCTTCGGGAGCGTGAGGTTGGGCATGCTGTCGGCGCGACAATTCGGGTTCCGTAAGTGTAAGCTTGATGCCGATGAATTCCGAACAGGATGAGGCAATGACGGCGGCAATGCACGGCTCCGGCGGGATCGACGAGACGAACGAGGACGGCGGTCACGAGACGGCACGCGACGGCGCGTGCTACGCGTTCGTATATGGCACGCTGCGCGCGGGCGAAATCAACGACATGCGTCTGGCCGCGGCGCGCCACGGCATTGCCGCGCCGACGCTCGTCGGTACGACTTCGCTGGGGGGCCGTCTCTACGATTTCGGCGCCTACCCCGGCATGGTGTTCCCGCGTGCCGACGAGCGCGGCGCGAGCCGCGTCGTCGGCGATGTGTACCGCATACCGGCGGCGCTCATTCCCGTGCTCGACGAAATCGAGGAAGTGTATCCGGGCGAGTCCGGCCTGTTCGTGCGCGAACGTCGCGACGTCGAGTGCGCCGGCAAGACCTATGCATGCATTGTGTACCCGGTCAGCGAATCGGCGGTCGTCCGGTTGCCCCGTATCGACGGCGGCGACTGGGTGGCTTACCGCCGCGCACGCGACGCGTCGGACGCGTCAGGGATGTCAGGTGCGGCCGGCGCGTCCGAACCGACCCGGAACGGCTTGAACGAGACACCGTCGTCGTAGCCGGCTCGCGGGGCGCATGCGGCACGCATCTCCATGTCCGAATTTGACCAGCAGGGGGCGCGGCGATATGGGACGATGCAGCCGTTCCCATTCCTCGCGACGGCCGCATGCGCCGTCTTCCCGATCATGCGTTCGTCAGACATTGCCCGTTTACTGTCGCTTTCCGCCATCTGGGGGGCGAGCTTCCTGTTCATGCGGATCATCGTGCCGGCGCTGGGGCCGCTGCCCACGGCATTTCTTCGCGTGGCGCTGGGCGCCGTCGGGTTGGCGGTGATTCTGCTCGCGCTGCGGGTGCGCTGGGCGTTCAAGGGCCTGCTCGGCGCCTCGATGCTGCTGGGTGTGATCAATTCGGGCATCCCCTTCGTCATGTACTGCCTCGCGGCGCGCGTGCTGCCAGCCGGCTACTCCGCCATTCTCAACGCCACCACGCCGCTGATGGGCGTGGTGATCGGCGCCATGTGCTTTCACGACCGGCTCACCGGGGCGAAGGCGCTGGGCGTGCTGGTCGGGCTGGCCGGCGTGGCAGTGCTCACGCGCACGGGACCGGTCACGATGTCGGGGCCGGTCGCGATGGGGGCGTTGGCGTGCCTGGTGGCCACATCGTGCTACGGCCTTGCGGGCTATCTCACGCGCCGCTGGATCACCGAGCGAGGCGGTCTCGACGCGAAGCTGGTCGCGTTCGGCAGTCAGTTGGGGGCGGCGCTCGTGCTGCTGCCGTTCTTCGGCTACGTGTCGGTCACCTCCGGCATGCCGGGACAGGCCACGGGCGGCGTCTGGGCCGCGGTGGCGGCGCTCGGCTTCCTCTGCAGCGCCATCGCCTACATGTTGTACTTTCGTCTGATCGCCGATCTCGGCCCGTTGCGCTCGCTCACGGTCACGTTCCTGATACCGCCGTTCGGCGTGCTCTGGGGAGCGCTCTTCCTGAACGAAGCCGTCACGCTGGCCCACCTCGTCGGCGGTTGTTTCATCGCGCTGGCCGTGTGGCTCGTCTGCAAACCCCCTAGAGCCGTTGCGTCGACGCAGCGCGCTCCCTCCTAGCGAGGCGCCGGGCGTCGCCATCGCATCCTATCGCTTTCCCAAGGGCCGGTCGTGCGCACGACCGGCTTTTTTCATGATGCGGAATGCCTTTGCGGTGCGTAAAAATTTGCGCTGCTTGGCACAAAGTGATGATTTCAGGAAGGGAAATATCGTTTCATATTAAGAAAATATTTTGCTATCTATATGATTTTATTTGATAAAAAATATTGTTCTATCCCGCAATTCCTTCTGTTGCGTCGCATGAGAAATCCCTAAACTCTTATACAAGACCTGCCGATCAGGACACGCCGAAAGCGGTCACTGGCGTCCCAGAGACGATCCGGCAGCAAGCGTCACCCCCCTTTTATTTGTATCGAGAAACCAGGAGAGATCATCATGACGACCCGTCAAGAGCAAGTGAAGCAACTCGAGCAGGACTGGGCGAACAACCCGCGCTGGAAGGGCATCAAGCGTGGCTACTCGGCCGAGGACGTGGTGCGTCTGCGCGGGTCGATCCAGCCGGAACAAACGCTTGCCCGCCGCGGTGCGGAGCGCCTGTGGAGCATGATCAACGACGAGCCGTTCGTGAACGCTCTGGGCGCTCTGACCGGCAACCAGGCCATGCAGCAGGTCAAGGCCGGCCTGAAGGCCATCTATCTGTCAGGCTGGCAGGTGGCGGGCGACGCCAACCTCGCGGGCGAGATGTACCCCGACCAGTCGCTGTACCCGGCCAACTCGGTGCCGCAGGTCGTGCGCCGCATCAACAACACCTTCACGCGCGCTGACCAGATTCAGTGGTCGGAAGGCAAGAACCCGGGCGACGAGGGCTACATCGATTACTTCGCGCCGATCGTGGCCGATGCCGAAGCCGGCTTCGGCGGCGTGCTCAACGCCTTCGAACTGATGAAGGCAATGATCGAGGCGGGCGCCGGTGGCGTGCACTTCGAAGACCAGCTCGCTTCGGTGAAGAAGTGCGGCCACATGGGCGGCAAGGTACTGGTGCCGACGCGCGAGGCCGTGGCCAAGCTGGTCGCCGCGCGCCTGGCCGCCGACGTGCTCGGCGTGCCGACGGTGCTGATCGCCCGTACCGATGCTGAAGCCGCCGACCTGATCACCGCGGACGTCGATCCGCTCGACCAGCCGTTCTGCACCGGCGAGCGCACGGTCGAAGGCTTCTACCGCACCCGCAACGGTCTCGACCAGGCCATCGCCCGCGGTCTGGCCTATGCGCCGTACGCCGATCTGGTGTGGTGCGAAACCGGCAAGCCGGATCTCGAATTCGCCAAGCAGTTCGCCGAGGGCATTCACAAGCACTTCCCGGGCAAGATGCTTTCGTACAACTGCTCGCCGTCGTTCAACTGGAAGAAGAACCTCGACGACGCCACCATCGCCAAGTTCCAGAAGGAACTCGGCGCCATGGGCTACAAGTTCCAGTTCATCACGCTGGCCGGCTTCCACAGCCTGAACTACTCGATGTTCAACCTGGCACACGGCTACGCCCGTCGTCAGATGAGCGCCTTCGTGGAGTTGCAGGAAGCCGAATTCGCTGCTGCCGACAAGGGCTTCACGGCAGTCAAGCACCAGCGCGAGGTGGGTACGGGCTACTTCGATGCCGTCACGCAAACGATCGAGCGCGACGCATCGACCACGGCCCTGAAGGGTTCGACGGAGGACGAACAGTTCTTCGACGAGAAGAAGGCGCAGGTCAAGGCAGCCTGACAGGGCTGAGGGAGGGCGCGGTGCGCCCGTGAGCGGCGATGGGCGTGGGGGCACATCGCCGAACCCGGAACGACACCGCGCCATGACCGCGCGTCCGGCCTATCCGGCCGGGGCGGCCCGCACTGCGGTCCCGTCGCAGTCAGGGCTGCAAAGCACGCCTGAACGAGAAAAGGCCCGTGAGCTTATCCCGCTCGCGGGCCTTTTTTCATGCACTTTCGCCGAGCCGGCGAGCCTGCGCCATGGCCTCAACGGGCCGTCGCCTCACCGGTAAACCAGCACCGGAATCTTCGAGTGCACGAGCACCCGTTGCGTCTCGCTGCCGAGCAACAGGCTGGTCAGTCCGCGCCGTCCGTGCGAGGCCATGAGAATGACGTCGCACCCATGACGCTCCGCCGCATCGATGATGCCCAGATAGGGCGCCGGAAAGGTGGAACTGCAACGGTCGAACGGCACGCCCGCCGCCGCCGCCGCCTCGGCCAGTTTGTCCAGGTGCGCGCACGCCTCTTCGGCAATGCGCTCGCTGAACGTGGCTGGCGCTTCGAGCACATATTCGCTGAACGGCGAGTAGGGATACTCCGCGAGGCAGCAATAGCCGGTCACTCTCGCGCCCAGTGCACGTGCCAGTTCGAGTCCGCCGGTCACGGCCTTCTCGGATAGCTCCGAGCCGTCGGTCGGAATGAGGATGTGGGTAAACAGCATATGACCTCCCTCAGTTGGCGTTGCTGAACAAGCGTTCACAGGCTCGCGCGGATATCGCGGTCTCGCGTCCGGCACGCTGTTTCGGAGTTCTCGATGCCGATTCCCGCGCATCGTCCGCGGATCCTTCGCTTCGATTCTATGGCTTTGGCGCGACGCAACAACGGGTGCAAACCCGATGGCGTGCCGCCAATGCGCCGCCGCCGTCTCCAGTAAAGCCCAAACCCGGGCGCGGCGGCACCCGGCGCGCCCCCAGTGCGTGCGAAACCCGCGAATTCGATACCGTGGACGTTGCGCCACCCGCCATCCGCCATCCGCCAGCCGCCATCCGCCGTCGCCTCGAGGCCGTTACCCCGTCTGCCCATAAGACGACGCCCACGCCGCCGACGTTCCCGCCACCGGACGTGTCCGATCGACACGCGCCCATGATCGCCGCGCGCGAATTGCGAACCTTATGCCGAGTCGTCCCGCCAGTAGGCGGGGCTACTGTAGTGATGCTTGAGATGGTCGATGAACAACCTGACGCGCAACGGCAGATGGCGGCGCTGCGCGAATACGGCGTGAATGCCGATGGGCGGGGCGGCGAAGGCGTCCAGCACCGTGACGAGTCGTCCGGCGCGGATGTCGTCGCCCACCTCCCACCACGAGCGCCACGCGAGCCCGTAACCGTCCAGACACCAATCGTGCAGCACGGCACCGTCCGTACACTCCATGTTGCCGTTCACGCGGATGGTCACGACCTTGCCGTCCTGCGAGAAGGTCCAGCCGCGCTGTTGGTTGGCGGTCGATCCGAACGCGAGGCAATTGTGGTGGGCGAGCTCGTCGAGCGACGCGGGGCGACCGTGTCGCGCAAGGTAGCTGGGCGAAGCCACGCACACCCGCCGGTTCTCGCCGAGGCGTAACGACACGAGGCTCGAATCGGGCAATTCGCCCAGTCGGATGGCGCAGTCGAAGCCTTCGTTCACCAGATCGACCAGACGATCCGAGAGATCGAGCGTGACGCTGACGTCCCGGTGCGTTTCGATGAACACCGGCAGTAGCGGTGCGACGTGCCGCCGCCCGAATCCGGCGGGCGCCGACAGCCGCAAATGTCCACTGGCCTTGACGCCGCCTGCCGACACGGCGGCTTCGGCATTGTGCATGTCGTTGAGGATCCGTTGACAGTCCTCGAGAAACGCCGAGCCCTCGAACGTGAGTGTCACGCGGCGTGTGGTGCGCACGAGCAGCTTGACGCCCAGACGCGATTCGAGCGCGTCGATGCGACGTCCGATCACGGCCGGCGCCACGCCCTCGAGCGCGGCGGCGGCCGACAGGCCCCCCTTGGCCGCCACGGCGACAAACGTCTCGATCTGTTTGAAGCGATCCATGTAGCCGATTATGTACTAAAAAGTCACAGATAAAGTGATTAATGCGTTCTTTTATGCTGGCCAATATCAATAATACAATCGAATCGCAATGGCAAGCATGTTTGCGTAATACCCAGTATTCCCCAGGAACCGGCATATGGCCTCCCGCATTCAGGCAGTGATCTTCGACGCGTACGGCACGCTCTTTGACGTGTATTCCGTCGCTGCGGCCGCCGAGCAGCAGTTCCCCGGTCACGGGGCGGCGCTCGCTGACCTGTGGCGCGTGAAACAGATCGAGTACACGCAACTGCGCTCGCTCTCGGGCCCGCGCGGCGAGCGCTATCGGCCGTTCTGGGACATTACCGCCGACGCGCTTCGCTACGCGGCCGCCCGACTGAATCTCACGCTTTCGCCGGTGGCGGAAAAGCGCTTGATGGACGAGTACACCTGCCTGTCGGTGTTCCCGGAAAACCCGCCCGTGCTGCGCTCGCTGCGCGCGATGGGGCTCGGTCTGGGGGTGCTATCCAATGGCGATCCGCGCATGCTCGATGTGGGCCTCAAGAGTGGCGGCATCCTGGAGCTGTTCGACCATGTGCTGTCGGTCGACGCCGTGCGCAAATTCAAGACGGCCCCCGAAGCCTACCAACTTGGCCCCGACGCGTTCGGCGTGAGCGCCGGCGCCATCGTTTTCGTCTCCAGCAACGGCTGGGACGTGGCCGGTGCCACCTGGTTCGGTTACCCGACGTTCTGGGTCAATCGTGCCGGGCTGCCGGTCGAACAACTCGGCGTCACGCCGCAAGGGATGGGGCGCGACATGCGCGACTTGCAGCGTTTCGTCGAGGCATTGACGGGAGCGCGCGCCTGATATCCCGTGTGGTGTGAGGCCTCGTGCAAAGCCCCTGACGTTGTTCCTTGCGGCGTGCTCCCCTACATAAATCAAGATAGCTGGAGATTCCCGATGTCCCTTAGCCTGCCCCCCGGCATGCAACTGCATGTCGATGCTGCCGATATTCACCCCGATTACGAGGCGATCCTGACCCCCGAGGCGCTCGCCTTCATCGCCAATCTGCACCGTACGTTCGAGCCGCGGCGCCGGGCCTTGCTCGCCGAGCGCGTCGCACGCGCTGCGCGGCTCGACGCGGGCGAGGTGCCCGACTTCCTGCCGGCGACGCAGCCCATTCGCGACGGCGACTGGCGCATTGCACCGCTGCCGCAGGCGCTGCAATGCCGCCGCGTGGAGATCACCGGACCGGTCGAGCGCAAGATGATCATCAATGCGCTGAACTCGGGGGCGGACAGCTACATGACCGACTTCGAGGACTCGAATGCGCCGAACTGGCACAACCAGATGCAGGGCCACATCAACGTGCGCGACGCCGTGCGCGGAACCATCAGCCTGGAGCAGAACGGCAAGCAGTACCGGCTCAACGACAAGGTCGCCACGCTGATCGTTCGCCCGCGCGGCTGGCATCTCGACGAGAAGCACGTGAGCGTGGATGGCGAGCGCATGTCGGGCAGCCTGTTCGATTTCGGTTTGCATTTTTTTCACAACGCCAAGGCGTCGCTCGAGCGAGGATTCGGTCCGTACTACTATCTGCCGAAGCTCGAAAGCCATCTCGAGGCGCGCCTCTGGAACGATGTCTTCGTCCTCGCGCAGAATGCGCTGGGCGTGGCGCAGGGAACGATCAAGGCGACGGTGCTCGTCGAGACCATACTCGCCGCATTCGAAATGGACGAGATTCTGTATGAACTGCGCGAGCACAGCTCCGGCCTGAACGCCGGGCGTTGGGACTACATTTTCTCGTGCATCAAGAAGTTCAAGGTCGATGCCGATTTCTGTCTGGCCGACCGCAGCCGCATCAACATGACCGTGCCATTCATGCGCGCCTACGCGTTGCTGCTGCTCAAGACCTGCCATCGCCGCAACGCGCCGGCCATTGGGGGCATGAGCGCATTGATCCCGATCAAGAACGATCCGCAGGCCAACGAACGGGCAATGGCGGGCATTCGCGCGGACAAGGCGCGCGATGCGACCGACGGCTACGACGGTGGATGGGTGGCGCATCCGGGTCTCGTGCCGGTCGCAATGGAAGAGTTCGTGAAGGTGCTTGGGGATCGTCCGAATCAGATCGACAAGCAGCGCGATGACGTGACGGTCAAGGGGCGTGAGTTGCTGGAGTTCAAGCCCGAAGCGCCGATTACCGAAGCGGGCCTGCGCAACAACATCAACGTTGGCATCCACTATCTTGGCGCCTGGCTCGCGGGCAACGGCTGCGTGCCGATTCACAACCTGATGGAAGACGCGGCCACGGCCGAGATTTCGCGCTCGCAGGTGTGGCAATGGATTCGCTCGCCGAAGGGCAAGCTCGAGGACGGCCGCAAGGTCACCGCCGAACTGGTGCGAGAACTGATTCCCCAGGAGCTGGCCAATGTGAAGGCACTGGTCGGGCAGGTCGCGCCGACGTATGATCGCGCCGCCGTCATCTTCGAGCAGATGAGCACCAGTGCGGACTTCGTCGACTTCCTCACGTTGCCGCTTTACGAAGAAGTCTGACCCTGAAAGCGGTCCGGCATACCCGGGGTGGCCACGACGGTGGCGGGGCGCCTGCGGGTATCCCGAATGGGACGATGGCGACATCGTCCCATTTCATTTTGGGCCTGCTTTGTCTTGTTTGAGGCGCCGCGCTACACTCAACCTGTAGTGACAGGTTCTTTCGAGGATGCCGATGCCAGCCGATTTTCCCGATGACGCCCCGGGCAGCACACGCACCGATGCGCATGCGTTGGCGCCGCACGCTGCGCGCAAGCCGCGCGGTCCCGGCAAGGTGATCGAGACACTCCCTTCGGTATTGCGGGAGTTGTACCCGCCTATCGAGCCCTATGAGCATGGCATGCTCGACGTCGGCAACGGACACAGCATCTATTGGGAACGGTGCGGGAATCCGCTCGGCAAGCCCGCGGTGTTCCTGCACGGCGGTCCGGGCGGCGGCTGCTCGCCGGAGCACCGACGACTCTTCGACCCGACGAAGTATTGCGTCACGCTTTTCGATCAGCGCGGTTGCGGGCGTTCGACCCCGCATGCGAGTCTCGATTACAACACGACGTGGGACCTCGTCGACGATATCGAGCGGTTGCGAACGAAATTCGGTTACGACCGGTGGCTCGTCTTCGGCGGGTCCTGGGGCAGCACGCTGGCGCTGGCCTATGCGCAAACGCACGTTGAACGGGTCAGCGAACTGGTCGTGCGAGGCGTTTTCACGGTGCGTCGCGAGGAGTTGCAGTGGTACTACCAGAAAGGCGCGTCGTGGCTGTTCCCGGACCGATGGGAGAAGTTTCTCGCGCCGATTCCGCTGGAGGAGCGCGGCGACCTGATGCGCGCCTATCGCAAGCGCCTCACGAGTCCCGACGCGGCCGTGCGAATCGAGGCGGCCCGCGCATGGAGCTTGTGGGAGGGCAGCACCATTACGTTGCTGCCGGATGACCATCTCGCCGAAGCGTTCGGAGATCCGCACTATGCCATCGCATTTGCTCGCATCGAGAATCATTACTTCGTGCACGACGGCTTTCTCAAGCCCAATCAACTGATCGGCGGCGCGCCAGTGCTGCGCGACGTGCCGGGTGTGATCGTGCAGGGCCGTTATGACGTGGCAACGCCCGCGCGCACGGCCTGGGAGTTGCACAAGGCCTGGCCCGAGGCCGATTTTTTCTGGGCCGCCGACGCCGGACACGCATTCAGCGAGCCTACCGTCCTGCATTGGCTCATCGAAGCGACTGACCGGTTCGCCGCGACCTGATCGGCTTGCGGTTCGCGAATCGCAGTGCGCGTGACGGACGGTCCAAAACAAAACCCCGGTACCGACATTTGACGTCGATACCGGGGTTCGGTGTGTCCTGGCGAGGACGCGCGGCTGCACGTCCTGAGGGCTACCCGTTGGCTCAGTCGCCGCGGCGCTTGCCGAAGCCGCCACCGTTGCCGCGATTGCCGAAGCCGCCGCCATTGCCGCGATTGCCGTAGCCACGATCCTGGCGTGCGCCATCGAAGCTGCGGTTGCCGCGGTCCTGACGGTTGCCCTCGAACGGGCGCGGCGCGCGGCGCTCGAAGCGGTCGGTGGCGCTGCCGTTCGAGAAGCCGTTGGCACCTTCGTTCTGCTGATAGCCGCCGTGGAAGCCATTGCTTTCGCGACGCTCGAACGGGCTGCCCGCCGGCTTGTTGCCGCCGAAGCGCTGGCCGCCTTGGTAACCGCCGCCATTGCCCTGGCGCGGGCCGTTGTTGCTCCAGCGGCCACCGCCGTTGCCCTGACCATGACGCGGACCGCCACGGCCCGGCCCCGGACGCTTGCCGCCCGCGCCCGCCTTGGGGGGCGAGCGACGCGGCTCAAAGCCTGCAACCACGTTGACCGGCAACGGCTCGCGCGTGTAGCGCTCGATGCGGCGCACTGCGCCGATTTCGGCGTGTGCGGCGAGGCTCACGGCCACACCGCGACGCCCGGCGCGGCCGGTGCGGCCGATACGGTGAACGTAGTCTTCCGCGAACTTCGGCAGATCGTAGTTGAACACATGCGTGATGCCCGGCACGTCGATGCCGCGCGCGGCCACGTCGGTGGCGACCAGCACGCGAACGCGACGCTCGCGCAGGGCGCGCAGCGTGCGGTTGCGCACGCCTTGCGGCATGTCGCCGTGCAGTGCCGCGCTGTCGAAGCCGGCCTGCTCGAGTTGGTCGGCCAGCAGGTCGGCGTCGCGCTTGGTCGACGTAAACACGATGGCCTGATCCAGGGCGTCGTTGCCGAGCAGGTGTGTGAGCAGACGGTCCTTGTGGGCGCGGTCGTCCACGTAGTGCAGCGTTTGCTCGATGTTGGCATTGGTACGTTGCTCGCTGCCGCGCGTGATTTCGATGGTTTCCGGATCGCGCAGCAGGCGACGCGTGATTTCGCCCATGCGGCCATCGATCGTTGCCGAGAAGAGCAGCGTCTGGCGCGTTTCGGGCGTGGCGTCGACGATGGTCTGGATATCGTCGATGAAGCCCATGTCGAGCATGCGGTCGGCTTCGTCGAGCACGAGCATCATCAGTTGCGACAGGTCGATCTTGCCGCTGGAGATGTGATCGAGCAGGCGGCCCGGCGTGGCCACGATGATCTCGGGCTGCTTGGCCAGCATTTCGAGCTGACGCGGGTAGGGCATGCCGCCCAGAATGCTCACCGTGCGCAGGCGGCGCAGTTGCTTGCCATACGTATCGGCGGCGGTCGAGACCTGTTGTGCGAGTTCGCGCGTCGGCGTGAGCACGAGCAGCAGCGGCTGGGCGGCCACGCGGCGCACGCGCTGGCCCTTGCGGGGCTTCTCGCCCGGTGCGGCCGGCTGATTGCGCGGATGCGCGGCCGGCGCACGGTTGTTCAGCTCGCCGCTCGCCTGCATTTCGGCAAAGCGATGGATCGCCGGCAGCATGAACGCCGCCGTCTTGCCGGAGCCGGTCGGGCTCGATACGAGCAGATCGCGTCCGGCGAGCGCGGCCGGAATCGCGCGCTGCTGCACGGGCGTCGGGTGGCTGTAGCCGGCGGTGGCAAGCGCGCTCAGGATGGCCGGGTTCAGGCCGAGTTCGGCGAACGTGGGCTGACCGTCGTTTTCGCCGGCGGTTGCCGTCTCGACGATGGCGTCAGCATTTTCTTCGGACGAAGGGAAGTACGTCTGCGCGAGCGCAGACCGCTTGGAAGTCTGTTCCATGTATCCTCTTGCGGATGGATGGGTTGTGTCGGGGCGTTGGCGCCAATCGGCAAACCCAATTCGTCGCAAGCAGGAAGCAAATCGCGGATGGGGCAGAAAGCGGATCGAAATCCGTATCGTAAGCCAGGGAGGGGACGGCGGCGGGTCGTTCCTCAGGAACGCCAGTACCGGCAAAAACTACAATGGCTTATCACAGGATTGGGGCAAAACGCGGTTTTTCGTCGCCTGAAGGAAAATGCATAGATCCTTGCGAGGCGAAGCGCGCATTATACCTGTCTTTTTGGAAAAGTGCACGTTCGGATTTGCACCGAGTGAAATGCCTGTCCGCGGTGCCCGCGCGCGACGGGTCGGTCGGCGACGGCTCGGGGTACAGCGGCGTTCGCTCTCGATCCCACTAGGTGGCGCGCTGCAGGCCCGATTACAATAACGCCATGTCTTCGATTACGCTTCTTGCCCTCGATACCTCGACCGAATTCTGCTCGGTCGCCGTGTATCGCCACGATCCTGCCGGTGGGGTGCCCGCCCTGATGGTCGAGCGCCACCTCGATACCGGCCCCGTTTCCAGTACGCATATCCTGCCCGCCGCGCGCGACGTGCTGCGTGAGGCCGGCGTGACGCTCGCCGAGTGCGATGCGATCGCCTTCGGCGCCGGTCCGGGCTCGTTTACCGGGCTGCGTACCGCGTGCGGCGTTGCGCAGGGGTTGGCGTTTGGCGCGGCATTGCCGGTGGTGCCGGTCGGCACGCTGCTGGCCTGCGCCGAGGCGGCGCGCGCGCTGCGCGTCGACACCCGGCGCGTGCTCGTTGCGCTGGATGCGCGCATGAACGAGGCCTACTGGGCCGATTACGCGTGGGACGTCGATGCCGGCGACTGGCGCGAAGTTCAGGCGCCCTCGCTCGATGCCGCCGAACAGGTGCGCGCACCCGACGCCGAGTTTGTCGTGGCCGGGAACGCCGTGACCGCCTTCGGCGAACGGCTCCAGGCCGCTTTGCAGGCTCAGGCGGTGCTGGCTGACGCCATGCCGCGCGCCCGTTACGTTGCGACGCTGGCGGCGCGCGCGTTTGCGCGCGGCGAGGCGATTCCCGCCGATCAGGCCATGCCGGTCTACATCCGGAACAAGGTGGCGCAAACGACGGCCGAGCGTGAAGCCATCCGGCAGGCCGCGTCGCATGGGCCCGCCAAGGAGGCGCCCTGATGCGCCAGGTCGGCCCGAACCATTTTTCGCCAATGACGCTTGCCGATCTCGACGAGGTCGTCGCCGTCGAGGTGCGCGCCTATCCGTTTCCCTGGACGCGTCAGAACTTTTCGGACTCGCTCGACGCGGGGCATCAGGGAGTTTGCCTGCGCGCCGTGGATGGCACGCTGCTCGGCTACTTCCTCCTGATGCCCGTGGTGGATGAGTCGCATTTGCTCAATGTCTGTGTGGTACCGGAGATGCAGGGCAATGGGCTTGGCGTGCAGTTGCTCGAGGAGGTGGTGCGTGTGTCGCGCGCACAGGGCATGGGCGGCGTGCTGTTGGAAGTGCGGCCGTCCAATGTGCGCGCGTTGCGCATTTACGAGCGTTTCGGCTTCGAGCAGATCGGCCGGCGCAAGGGATACTATCCGGCGAGTGGGCGTCGCGAAGACGCCATCGTGATGCGCCTGACTTGGGAGACCGACCGTGCCGTGGCCTAAAGCGATTCTGGAAGAGTTCGGGCTGTGGCCGGTGTGGATGTCGCATGACGCCGCGGCCCGGGCCGCTGCGCAAGCCGAAGCCCGCTCGACGATGGCCGGCGACACTGATGTGGCGACGCTCGCCGAGCCGGTGGCGGCACGAGACGATGCTGCGGCGGACGATATGCCGCCCTGGGACTTGGCGACGTCGCAAGCCCCCGAGGCGGCGCGCCGGGCGGTCCGACCCGAGCGCGATCCTGCGGTAGCCGGCAGACCTGTGGCGCCTGTGCGGGACGAACCGGCGCCGACCTCGCGCAGCACCGGCCGGCGCACCGCAGACGCGCCGCCGGACGACATTCCCATGTGGCTCGACAGCGAGGGCAACGGGGACGGCGATGCCGCCGCCGATGCCGCACTCTGGTCGATCATGCGCGATGCGGGCGAGGGTGCGACGCCGGCGCGTGCGGCCCTGCCGGGCGTGGAAGCGCTCGACTGGGACGCGCTCGCCGGACGCGTGGCGGATTGCCGCCTTTGCGGGTTGTGCGAGAAGCGTACGCAAACGGTCTTCGGTGTGGGCGATCGCGAGGCCGACTGGCTGCTCATCGGCGAGGCGCCGGGGCAGCAGGAGGATCTGCAGGGCGAGCCCTTTGTCGGTCAGGCGGGCAAGCTGCTCGACAACATGCTGCGCGCAGTGACGTTGCAGCGTGGCGAGAACGTCTACATCGCCAACGTGCTCAAGTGCCGCCCACCCAACAATCGCGATCCCGAACCCAACGAAGTCGCGAGCTGCGAGCCTTACCTGAAGCGTCAGGTCGCGCTGCTTAGGCCCCGGGTGATCGTGGTCATGGGGCGCTTCGCGGTGCAGAGTATTCTGCGTACCCAGGCGAGCATCGCCAGCTTGCGCGGACGTGTGCATGAGTACGAAGGGGTGCCGGTGATCGTGACGTACCATCCGGCCTATCTGTTACGCAGCCTGCCCGACAAGGCCAAGGCCTGGACGGATTGGTGCCTGGCGCGGGCGACCTACGAGGCGGTGTGCAAATCGACTCCGGCCAACACGCCTACGGCGAACTGATTGAAGCGTTGCGCGAGGCGCCCGTGCGCGACCTCGCGTGGCTGCTGTTGTCCGCCGATCTGCTGAGCGCTGCCCGTTTCCCGGCACCGCTCGCCCATTTCGATGGCATGCGGGCGGCCGAAACTGTTTCGTCCCCATCGGCGCCGCCATCGCCCTCGTCATCTGCGTCACCCGCATTGTCTTCGGCGCCACCGCTCCCAGCGGCCGTGCTCAGTCGGTCCAGCGAATCGGGCCGGTCCGGCCGGTCCGGCCAATGCGGTACCGGCGAATCCGTCTTGCATTCCCGTGCGCTGCACGACTGGCTACTTGCGTGCGATGCGAATCCCGCGCCGCTGCGCGAGTTCCTGTCGCGTGGCGAGAGTCACCGCTTGGGGCGCTACGCGGAGCAACTGCTGCACTTCGCGTTGCTGCACAGTCCTCACTTCGATCTGCTCGCCGCGGGCCTGCAGGTACGCGACGCCCGGCGAGGCAACATGACGCTGGGCGAATGCGACTTCCTGCTGATGCGACGCGCGGACCGTCAGTTGCTCCATTGGGAACTGGCGGTGAAGCTGTACCTGTTCGTTCCACCTGCGGATGCGCCCGCGACGCTCGGCGAGCGCGACGTACAGTTTCACTGGCTCGGGCCGAATCTGGCCGACAGCCTCGCCGACAAAGTGGCGCGCCTGCTCGAGCATCAACTTCGGCTGACCACGCTCGACGCCGCGCGCAGTGCCTTGCCCGCCGTCGGCCCGTGGTTGCCTCAGGTCTATCTCAAGGGGTGGTTGTTCCATCCGCTCGCTCAGCGGGGGCGATTGCCGCAAGTGGTTGCGGAAACGCATGGGCAGGGCTGGTGGGCGACGCTGGAGGAATGGTGGGCCAGCGCGCAGACAGCGTTCCCTGTCCCGGTGGTCCAGTCAGACGCCCGCGGTGAGCGCGCATGGGCGATGCTGCCGCGCGCGCGATGGCTCGCCCCGGCGCGCGTCGACGACGCGCACGCCTTCACGCTGGCGGCAATGCATGCGCGCATCGAGGCGCACTGGCGCGAGCGCGGCGTGGCCGAACCGTTGCTGATCGTTGCGTTGACACGCCGCACGGACGCGGGGGACTGGTTCGAATGCGACCGGGGATTTATCGTGCCGGACTATTGGGCGCCGCGCGCACGGCATCGTATCGAGGAGTTGAGCGAGCGGGCGGACGCGGCGGCGCGTCGGGCGCTTGCTCGCAGCGCGGACGACAGCGCGCCGTCGATCTGAATCCGCCTGCGGCGCGTGTCAGCGCTTGGGCCAGACCGCATGGAAGTGATGTACCGGCCCGATACCGTGACCGATGCGCAGATCGTCGCTCGCGGCGAGCGCGCCATTGAGATAGGCCTTGGCGTCGCGCACCGTGTCGGACCAGTCGGTGCGGCATGGGCGCAGTGCCGCAAGGGCTGCGGACAACGTGCAGCCGGTGCCATGCGTGTTGTGCGCGGCAATGCGCGGTGCGTTGAAACGTTGCACGCCTGCGGCGCTCACCAGCCAGTCCGGGCTCAGGTCGCCTGCGAGATGCCCCCCTTTGACCAGCACGTTGCGCGCCCCCAGGGCGCGCAAGGCCTGCGCCTGCTGCTCCATCTCGCTCTCGTCGGTGGCCGGCTCGACGCCGAGCAGTGCCGCCGCCTCCGGCAGATTCGGCGTAATGAGATCGGCGAGCGGCAGCAATTCGTCACGCAGGGCGGCCACCGCGTCGGGCAGCAGCAGCGCGTGCCCGCTCTTGGAGATCATCACGGTATCGAGCACGACGAAGCGGGGCTTGTAGGTGCGCAATCCGGCGGCGACGGCGCGCACGACCTCGGCGTTGGCCAGCATGCCGAGCTTGACGGCATCGACATCGAGGTCCTGGAACACGGCGTCCATCTGTGCGCTCACGAAGCTCGCGGGCGGCGTGTGAATGCCCGTGACGCCACGCGTGTTCTGCGCGGTGAGGGCGGTGATCACACTGGCGCCATAGGCGCCGAGCGCGGAGAACGTCTTGAGATCGGCCTGAATGCCCGCACCGCCGCTGGAGTCCGAGCCGGCGATGGTGAGGGCGATGGGAATGGGATGGGCGGACGACTGACGCGAATTCATATCAATGCTTGACTTCGCCAATGAGCGCGACCGAATCGAATTCGCGCTGGTTGGCCTGGTGACGCTTCATCACGAGCCACATCGTGCCCGAGACGAACACACCGAACAGAACGATGACGACCCCGACCGGCACGTTGCACCAGATCAGCAGCGCGTAGAGGCAGAGCATCACGAGCACCGACAGGTTCTCGTTGAAGTTCTGGACGGCGATGGAGTGACCGGCCGAGAGCAGCACGTGGCCGCGGTGCTGGAGCAGCGCGTTCATCGGCACCACGAAAAAGCCTGCGAGCGCGCCAACGATGATGAGGAAGATGTACGAGATGATCAGGTAGAGCGGCACCTTCCACTCGGTGCCCCACGGCAGCAGGTCCTTCGAGAAGAAGGCCATCGCCATCACCGCGATCCCCATGGCGATGCCGACCGGCAGCACCGAGAGCGAGCGCTTGAGGGGAATGCGCGACGCGGCGACGATCGCCCCGATCGCCACGCCGACCGCCGAGACGGCCTGCAGGATCGCGCCTTCGGACAGCGTCATGCCAAGCGCCTTCTCGGCCCAGCGCAGCACGATGAACTGCAGCGTGGCGCCGGCGCCCCAGAAGAGCGTGGTGACGGCCAGCGAGATCTGGCCGAGCTTGTCGCGCCACAGCGTGACGAAGCAATCGGCGAAATCGGAGACGAGCTTGACGGGGTTGCGCTCCTGGCGCGCATAGCGGGCGCCCGTATCGGGAATGCGAAGGTTGAACAACGCCGCAATCACGTAAATGCCCATGATGACGACCATCGCGGCCATTGCCGGCGAACTGATCACCTCAGGGGTGCGGTGCAGTATCCATTCGGCGATGTGGGGGCTGATGAGCGCGCCACCGAGCACCGTGCCGAGAATGATCGAGCTGACGGTCAGCCCTTCGATCCATCCGTTGGCGGCCACGAGCCGCTCGGCGGGGAGCAGTTCGGTCAGGATCCCGTACTTCGCCGGCGAATAGGCGGCAGCGCCGAAGCCCACGACGCCATAGGCGATCAGCGGATGCGAGCCGAACAGCATCATCAGACAGCCCGCGACCTTGATCGAGTTGCTGATGAACATGACCTTGCCCTTGGGCATCGAGTCGGCGAACGCGCCCACATAGGCAGCGAGAATGACGTACGAGAGAACGAAGAAGAGCTTGAGCAGCGGGGTCATCCACTGCGGTGAATGCAGGTCCTTCAGGAGAGCGATTGCGGCAATGAGCAGTGCATTGTCGGCCAGCGACGAAAAAAACTGCGCGGCCATGATGGTGTAAAAGCCTTTCTTCATCGGTACTTGAGTCGATCCCGTGCGGCGTAAAACTTGCGTGTCTCGGTTGTCGGAATCCGCGGTGCCCGAGTGGGGCCCCCATACGGGAAGAAACCGGGCTTGAACACAGGGGTATCTGCGCGCTTCGACCATCCAAATGACGTCTTTCGACCGTATATTCGGTCTCGAAGCCCCCGTGTCGGGCGCCCGGTCGCCCTCGGTCTGAGACCCATATTCTTATCGGGAGAAAGATTTCGGCAAAACAAGTTGTGCGCACGGCTTTATAACACGAAAATATGCCCATGCGTTATGCCGTCGGCCTGTCCCGGCAAGCTTCTCCTCCGATTCCGTTTCCGCCCATGCCCCGTCCGATCAAAGTCTCCATTCACACCGCAGCGCTTGCCCATAATCTCGATGTCGCCCGCCGCCACGCGCCCCACGCCAAGGTCTGGGCGGTGGTCAAGGCCAACGCCTACGGGCACGGCATCGAGAACGCCTATCCCGGGTTGCGCGACGCCGATGGCTTCGGCCTGCTCGACCTCGACGAGGCCGTTCGGCTTCGCGAGCTCGGATGGGCCGGCCCGATTCTGCTGCTGGAGGGCTTTTTCAAGCCCGAGGATCTTGCCGTCGTCGACAAGTACGGCCTGACGACCACGGTGCACTGCGACGAGCAGCTGCGTATGCTCGAGACCACGCGGCTGACCAAGCCGCTCAACGTGCAGCTCAAGATGAACTCCGGCATGAACCGCCTGGGGTTCGCGCCAGAGCGTTTTCGTGCCGCATGGGAGCGCGCCCGTGCGATTCCCGGCGTGAGCCAGATCGTGTTGATGACGCACTTCTCGGATGCCGACGGTCCGCGCGGCATCGCCTATCAGATGGAGGCGTTCGAGCGCGGCGCCTGCGACGTGCCGGGCGAGCGCAGCCTGGCCAACTCGGCGGCCACCTTGTTTCATCCGGGCACGCATGGCGCCTGGGTGCGCCCGGGCATCATGCTCTACGGTTCCTCGCCCAAGGGCGTCGACGTGCCTGCGGCGGAACTCGATCTGCAACCCACGATGACGCTCGAAGCCGAGCTGATCGGTACCCAGGAAGTGCCGGCCGGCGGCTCGGTCGGCTACGGCAGCCTGTTCCGCGCCGATGCGCCGATGCGCGTGGGCACGGTGGCCTGTGGTTACGCCGATGGCTATCCGCGCGTCGCGCCCACGGGCACGCCCGTGCTGGTCGACGGGGTGCGTACGCGCACGGTGGGGCGCGTCTCGATGGACATGCTCGCGGTCGATCTCACGCCGGTGCCGCAGGCTCGCGTCGGCACGCCGGTCACGCTCTGGGGCCGTGGCCTGAGCATCGACGAAGTGGCGGCCTCGGCGGGCACGCTCGGCTACGAGCTCATGTGCGCCGTGGCGCGCCGCGTGCCGGTGCACGCGAACTGAGCGTCACGACGGGATCTCCACGCATGGCCAAAGCCAAGACTGTCTATATCTGTACCGAGTGCGGCGGGCAGACGCCCAAGTGGGCGGGGCAATGTCCCAACTGCAACGGCTGGAATACCCTCGTCGAGTCGGTGGCCGAAACGTCGACCGGCCACCGGTACCAGTCGCTCGCCAAGAGCACGCCGGTGCGCAAGCTCGCGCAGATCGAAGCGGCCGACGTGCCGCGATTTTCCAGCGGTGTGAGCGAATTCGACCGGGTGCTCGGCGGCGGGCTCGTCGCCGGCGGCGTGGTGCTGATCGGCGGCGATCCCGGGATCGGCAAGTCGACGCTGCTGCTCCAGTCCCTGGCGCATCTGGCGCGCGAGCGCCGCGCGCTTTACGTGAGCGGCGAAGAGTCCGGCGCGCAGATTGCGCTGCGCGCGCAGCGACTGGGCCTCGGTGCGGCGGGCGAGGGCGGCGGTGAGCTCGATCTGCTTGCCGAAATCCAGTTGGAGAAGATTCTCGGCGCGATCGAATCGGAAAAGCCGGATGTCGTGGTGATCGATTCGATCCAGACCATTTACTCCGAAGCCCTCACCTCGGCGCCCGGTTCGGTGGCCCAGGTGCGCGAGTGTGCGGCCCAACTCACACGCAGTGCGAAGCAAAGCGGCGTGACCGTCATCATGGTCGGCCACGTGACGAAGGAGGGCAGTCTGGCCGGGCCACGCGTGCTTGAACACATCGTCGACACCGTGCTGTATTTCGAAGGCGACACGCATTCGTCCTATCGCCTCGTTCGCGCGTTCAAGAATCGATTCGGCGCGGTCAACGAACTGGGCGTTTTCGCCATGACGGAAAAAGGGCTGCGCGGGGTGGCGAATCCGTCGGCCCTGTTCCTTTCGCAGCATGAGCAGAGCGTGCCGGGCTCCTGCGTGCTGGTGACCCAGGAGGGCACCCGTCCGCTGCTCGTCGAAGTGCAGGCGCTGGTGGATACGGCGCAGGTGCCGAATCCGCGTCGTCTGGCGGTGGGATTGGAGCAGAACCGGCTGGCGATGTTGCTGGCGGTCATGCATCGTCACGCCGGCATCGCCTGCTTCGATCAGGATGTGTTCCTCAATGCCGTGGGCGGTGTGAAGATTTCGGAGCCGGCGGCCGACCTGGCCGTGCTGCTGGCGATCCACTCGTCGCTGCGCAACAAGCCCTTGCCGCGCGGCATCGTCGCGTTTGGCGAAGTCGGGCTGGCCGGGGAAATCCGGCCGAGCCCGCGGGGGCAGGATCGTCTCAAGGAAGCCGCGAAGCTCGGCTTCTCGATTGCCATCATTCCGAAGGCGAACGCGCCGAAACAACCCATCGACGGTCTTGAAGTGCATGCCGTCGACCGTCTGGAGCAGGCGATTTCGGTCGTGGCCGGATTGTAGTCGCACGCGCTCGCGGCGAACGTGCCGACTTCGCTGAATCTGGCGAACAAAAAAGCCCGGTCTGCGTGACCGGGCTTTTTCTTTGTGGCCGCTGGGCGACACAGCGGCACAGCGGCACAGCGGGCACGAGCGACGTCCCGTCAGACGATCTGTTCGAGCGCTTCCTGGGCCTCGAGCCATTCGGCTTCGACGTCCGAGAGCCGGTTCGTGACTTCCGCCTGTTGCTTCAGACTGTCGGTCAGCAGCGTCTTTTTTGCCTCTTCGTACGTGCCGCTGTCCGCAAGGATGGCGTCGAGTCTGGCTTTCTCGTCCGAGAGCTTCGCCATCGACTGCTCCAGTTTTTCGATCTTGCGCTGCAACGGTTTGCGCAGTTGTGACAGCCGTTGGCGCTCCTGCGCCTCGGCGCGCTTCTGGTCCTTGCGATTGGCACCGTCGCCCGCCTGCATGCCGTCGCCGCTCGAGCCGGTGCTCGCCTCGCGCGCGGCGGCGCGTTGGTCGGCCGCGTGCTGCAGCAGCCAGTCGCGGTAGTCGTCGAGGTCGCCATCGAAGGGTTTGACTTCGCCGGCGGCCACGAGCAGAAACTGATCGGTCGTCGCGCGCAGCAGATGCCGGTCGTGCGAGACGAGGATCAGCGTGCCGTCGAACTGGGCAAGGGCCATTGTCAGCGCGTGGCGCGTCTCGAGGTCCAGGTGGTTCGTCGGCTCGTCGAGCAGCAACAGGTTCGGCTTTTGCCAGATGATGAGCGCCAGCGCGAGCCGCGCCTTCTCGCCGCCGGAGAAGGGCGCGATCGACGACGTCGCCATGTCGCCACGAAAGTTGAAGCCACCGAGGAAGTCGCGCAACTCCTGCTCGCGCGTGTCGGGGGCCAGGCGCTGAAGGTGCTGCAGCGGCGAGTCGTCGTGTCGCAGCGTTTCGACCTGATGCTGCGCGAAATACCCGATCTGCAATCCCTTGCCGGTCTTCACGACCCCGGACAGCGGCGCGAGCGTGTTGGCAAGCGTCTTGATCAGGGTCGACTTGCCTTGCCCGTTGGCGCCGAGCAGACCGATGCGTTGCTCGTTCTGCACCGACATCGTGACGTGCGGCAGGATGACTTTCTCGCTGCCGTCGTCGAGCGTATATCCGCAACGCACGCCTTCGAGCACGAGCATCGGGTTCGGGGCGCTGTCGGCGGGGCGGAACTCGAATGTGAACGGCGACGCGACGTGCGCGGGCGCGATGCGCTCCATCTTTTCGAGGGCCTTCATGCGGCTTTGCGCCTGGCGCGCCTTCGATGCCTTGGCCTTGAAGCGCGTGATGTACGACTCGAGGTGGGCAATCGTCTTCTGTTGCTTGTCGAACGCGCTTTGTTGCAGCGCCAGTTGTTGGCCGCGCAGGATTTCGAACTGGCTGTAGTTACCGCCGTAGCGCTTGATCTGCTGGTTTTCGATGTGAAGCGTGACGTTGCAGACCTCGTCGAGGAATTCGCGATCGTGCGAGATCACGATGAGCGTGCCCGCATAGCGCTTGAGCCAGTCCTCGAGCCAGACGATCGCGTCCAGGTCCAGGTGGTTGGTCGGTTCGTCGAGCAGCAGCAGGTCCGACGGGCACATGAGCGCCTGCGCCAGATTCAGGCGCATGCGCCATCCGCCGGAGAAGCTGGCAACGGGCAGTTGCGTCTGAGCGAGCGTGAAACCCAGGCCAAGCAGCAGCGCCTCGCCGCGTGCGGGCGCGGTGTAGCCGTCGGCGTCGGCGAAGGCGGCGTGGGCCTCGGCCTGCGCGTGGCCGTCATGCGCGGCTTCGGCAGCGGCAATCGTCGCTTCGATATCGCGCAGGCGTGTATCGCCGTCGAGCACATACGCGAGCGCGGTGCGTTCGACGGCGGGCGTCTCTTGCATGACGTGTGCAACGCGCCAGTGGCCCGGCACGAAGGCGTCGCCACCGTCGGCGTGCAACTGGCCGCGCAACAGGGCAAACAGTGTGGACTTGCCGGCGCCGTTGGCGCCCACGAGACCGACGCGCTCGCCGGGGTTGAGCGTGACGGAGGTGTCCTCGAAAAGCGGTTTGGTGCCGCGTGCGAGGGTGAGGTGTTCGAATCGGATCACGGGAGGGTGGTAAGCATACGAGCCGGGCCGCGCACTGGCGGCCAAACGCGCATTTTACCGGGTGTCATGCCCGAGGCGGAAATCTATTGCGGCGGTGCGGCGATGCGGCGCTCGGGGAACGGCGTCGGCTGTTGCCCACGGCCGGCTTTCACAGGATGGGCGCGAACAGTCGCGCAATGCGCATGGCGAGTTGCCGCCACCGGGGAATCAGGCGGAAGTCGTCCTTGTTGAGCAGCGACGCCTTGCCGAAATCGTCTGCCAGCATGTAAGCGACGTCGTCGGCAAACGCCCGGTCGACCGTCAGGAGCATGATCTCGAAGTTCAACCGGAACGAGCGGTTGTCGAGATTGGCGCTGCCGACGGCGGCGGCGCTGTCATCGATCAGCACGACCTTCTGATGGATGAAGCCGTGATGGTAGCGATAGACGTGGATGCCGCTGCGCGCCGCCTCGAAGGCATAGGACGTGGTCGCCTCGAACACCACGTAGTGATCGGCGCGATCGGGGATCAGCAGACGGACGTCGACGCCGCGTAGCACCGCCAGGCGCAGCGCAGAAAACACAGCTTCGTCCGGCACGAAGTAGGGGGTGGTGAGCCACACGCGCTTTTGCGCCGCGTTGATCGCATTGACGAAGAACAGCGACGAGGTCTCGAGGCGATCCGCCGGGCCACTCGGCACCACCTGACAGTGCATGTCCTCGCCGGACGCGACCGGCTGCCGGTTGAGCTCGGGCACGAGGCCCGTACTCCAGTGCCAGTCTTCGGCAAACGCACGTTGAATGCCGACTACCGCCGGGCCGCGCACGGAAATGTGCGTGTCGCGCCAGGGCGCCAGTGGCGGCTTCTCGCCGAGGTACTCCACGCCGACGTTATGCCCGCCGATGAACGCTTCATTGCCGTCGATCACCACGATCTTGCGGTGGTTGCGGAAGTTGAGCTGGAAACGATTGACGAAGATGCCGCGCCTGGCGGCGGCGAATTCATGCACGAGTACGCCGCCCTGGCGCAGCTTCTCGCAGTAGCTGCGTGGCAGGTCGTGGCTGCCGATGCGGTCGTAGAGGAAGTAGACCTTCACGCCCGTGGCGGCGCGGGCGAGCAGGCGTGCGGCCAGCGCGCGGCCGAGGGCATCGTCCTTGACGATGAAGAACTGGACGATCACGTAGTCGCGCGCCCGGTCGATGGCGGCAAAGATCGCGTCGAACGTTGCCCGGCCATTGACGAGCAGACGCACCCGGTTGCCCGCGACGAACGACATGCCGGTCATCGCCGTGAGTGCGGCGAACTCGGGGTGGGCTTCCACGGCGACAGGCGGCTCGCCGCTCCACTGCGTCTCGCCCATGCGCGACTGCAGGACCTGGTTGCGTGCGCGGCGCGCTTCCACGTAGCCGATGAACTTGGACCGGCCAAGGAAGAGGTAGGGGATGAGCGTGAGGTAGGGCATCGTCACGAGCGATACCGCCCACGCGACAGCGCCTTGCGACGTGCGCACCGTCAGAACGGCGTGGATCGCGGCGGCGATCCCGAGTGCATGGATGCAGGCGACGGCAAAGCCGACGTCGAGCCAGTTGAGCACCATGGGCGGTTACCTTCCTCCATACCGTGAGCCGCGCTGGCCCGGGAACCCGAGTGTAACCGGAGGGCGTGAAGTTAGGCGAGGCGTATCCGGGGGCAGTCGCGACCGCCCTCGGCTGTTTCGGCACGCACTCAGGACAGGTCGGCGGCCTGAACGAGGAAGACCATATCGTCGCCTGCGCTCGTGGCGAGCCAGGTCATCGGCAGATCGGGGAAGGCGGCTTCCACGAAATGCCGTTCGTTGCCGATCTCGACGACCAGCACCCCGTTATCCGTGAGGTGCTCGCGCGCGCCGGCAATGATGCGTCGGACCACATCCATGCCGTCGTCGCCTCCGGCGAGCGCCAGACGCGGTTCATGGAGATATTCGGCCGGCAGCACCTGCATCGACCCTTCGTTCACGTACGGCGGGTTGGTGATGATGACTTCGTAGCGCTTGCCTTTGGGCAGCGGCGCGTAAAGATCGTCGTGATGCAGCGCGATACGGTCTTCGAGGCCATAGTCGGCCACGTTGATGGCGGCGACGGCCAGCGCGTCGGCGGAGATGTCGACGGCGTCGATTCGAGCCGCCGGGAAGGTTTCGGCCGCAAGGATCGCAAGGCAGCCCGAACCGGTGCAGAGCTCCAGGACGTCGGCGACGTCGTCGGGATGGTCGACCCAGGGTTGCAGCGCGTCTTCGAGCAGTTCGCCGACGAACGAGCGCGGCACGATGACACGCTCGTCGACGTAGAACCGGTGGCCGTGCATCCAGGCCTCGTTGGTGATGTACGACGCCGGCACGCGTTCGCCCGCGCGACGGTTGATGACGGACAGTGCACGCTCGATTTCCTCGGGCAGCAAGCGGGCGTCGAGAAATGGGTCGAGCGTGTCGATCGGCAGATGCAGCGTGTGCAGCAGCAGATACGCCGCTTCGTCATAGGCGGTCGCCGTGCCGTGGCCGAAGGCCAGTTCCGCCTCGGTGAAGCGAGAGACGGCGTAGCGCAGCAGATCGCGCAGCGTGCGGAAAGGGTGAGTGGCTTGGGGTGTCATGGTGAATGTCTCGTGCCGGTCGTTGTGTCGGAAGCCTCAGGCCACCAGACGCGCCAACACCCCGCGATAAATGTTCTTGAGCGGTTCGATGTCGGCCACCGCAATATGCTCGTCGATCTTGTGGATGCTCGCATTGCATGGCCCGAACTCGATCACCTGCGGGCAGATGCGCGCAATGAATCGGCCGTCGGAAGTGCCGCCGGTCGTCGACAATTCGGTCTCCAGGCCCGTTTCCTCGCGAATGGCACTCGAGAGCGCCTGCGAGAGGTCGCCACGCGGCGTGAGGAACGGCTGGCCGCTGATCGACCAGTCGAGCGTGTACGTCAGGCCGTGGCGGTCGAGCAGTTCGTGGACGCGCTTTTGCAGGCCGTCCGAGGTGCTCGCCGTCGAGAAGCGGAAATTGAACATCACCGTCAGCTCGCCGGGAATGACGTTGGTCGCGCCCGTGCCGGCATGAATGTTCGAAATCTGCCAGGTGGTGGGCGGGAAATACTCGTTACCGTTGTCCCACACCGTTTGCGTGAGTTCGGCGAGCGCCGGTGCAAACAGATGCGTCGGGTTCTTCGCCAGATGCGGGTAGGCGATGTGGCCTTGCACGCCCTTGATCACGAGCTTGCCGGACATCGATCCGCGCCGACCGTTCTTGACCATGTCGCCCAGGCGCTGGCTCGACGTCGGCTCGCCGACCACACAGTAGTCCAGTCGCTCGCCACGCGCGCTCAGCGCCTCGACGACCTTTACCGTGCCGTCGGTGGCCGGGCCTTCCTCGTCGCTCGTGAGGAGGAAGCCGATGGAGCCCTCGTGCGCGGGATGCCGGGCGACGAATTCCTCCGACGCGACCACGAACGCGGCGAGCGAGGTCTTCATGTCGGCGGCGCCCCGGCCGTAGAGCATGCCGTCGCGATGCGTCGGTGCAAACGGGTCGGAATGCCATTGATCGAGCGGCCCGGTCGGGACGACATCGGTATGACCGGCGAAGACGAGCAGCTTGCCATCGGTGCCGCGCGTGCCCCGCTTGAGCGCCCAGAGGTTGGTCACGCCATTCGAGGCGATGGTCTCGCACGCGAAGCCGATCGCCTCGAGGCGGCGCGCGAGGATCGTCTGGCAGTCGCGGTCTTCGGGCGTCACCGAGTGACGGGCGATCAGTTGCTCGGTAAGCGCCAGCGTGGCGCCCTGGGAGGAAGTCATGAAGTCAGAATCGTGAAGCGTAGCTGTCGGGCGTGAAGCCCACGGAAACCTTGCCGTCGGCCACCAGCACGGGGCGCTTGATGAGCGACGGGTTCTCGATCATCAGGGCGCGTGCCGCCGACGCGTCGGCGGCCGCAGCCTGCTGTTCGGGCGAGAGCTTGCGCCATGTGGTGCCCTTGCGGTTGAGCAAGGTGGCAAGCGGCACCTGGGCCAGCCAGGTGCCCAGCAGTGCGTCGTTCACGCCTGCCTTCTTGAAGTCGTGAAATTCGTACGCCACGCCGTGCTCGTCGAGCCATGTGCGCGCCTTCTTCACGGTATCGCAGTTGGGAATGCCGTAAAGCACTGCCGTCATCGCCTGAACTCCTGGTGTCTCGGGACTGCAAGTCGGAGGCACCGCTGCCGCGCGAGCGACAGCGATGCCCCGTCAAAGCCTCGCGGGATTACTCGCCGCGCAGCAGATCGTTGATGGCGGTCTTGGCGCGCGTCTGGGCGTCGACCTTCTTCACGATCACGGCGCAGTACAGGCTGTACTTGCCGTCCTTCGAGGGCAGGTTGCCCGGCACGACCACAGAGCCGGCCGGCACGCGACCATAGTGCACTTCGCCGGTTTCGCGGTCGTAGATCTTGGTCGACTGACCCAGATATACGCCCATCGAGATTACCGAGTTCTCCTCCACGATCACGCCTTCCACGACTTCCGAGCGCGCGCCGATGAAGCAGTTGTCTTCGATGATGACCGGGTTGGCCTGCAGCGGCTCGAGCACACCGCCGATACCGACGCCCCCCGAGAGGTGAACATTCTTGCCGATCTGCGCGCAGGAGCCGACCGTGGCCCAGGTGTCGACCATCGTGCCTTCGTCGACATACGCGCCGATGTTCGTGTACGAGGGCATGAGCACCACGTTCTTGCCGATGAACGAGCCGCGGCGTGCGACGGCCGGCGGCACCACGCGGAAGCCGCCGCGGGCGAAGTCTTCCGCGGTGTAGCTGGCGAACTTGCTCGGCACCTTGTCGTAGAACTGGCTGAAGCCGCCGGCGGGCATCACGGCGTTGTCTTCCAGGCGGAACGACAGCAGCACGGCCTTCTTGATCCACTGGTTCACGATCCACTTGCCGTCATGCTTCTGGGCCACGCGCAGGGCGCCCTTGTCCAGTTCGGCAATGACGTGGGCGACGGCCTCACGTACGTCGGCGGGTGCCGACTTGGCCGAAATCTCGGCACGGTTTTCCCAGGCTTGATCGATGGTGGTTTGCAGTTGTTGCGACATGGCGAGAATCAGTTGCAGTTGGAATTAAAGGGATTGGCAGAACTGCACGATGCGCTGCGCGCCTTCGGTGCATTCGTCCACGTCGGCCACGAGGGCGATGCGAACATAGTGCTCGCCGGGGTTCGCGCCGTGTGCGGCGCGGCCCAGATACGAACCGGGCAGTACGGCCACATTGTATTGCGCCAGCAATCGACGCGTGAATTCCGTATCGGACAGGCCTGTCCTGGCGTCGACCTTGGCCCACAGGTAGAAGCCCGCATCCGGCAGTCGCACGTCGAGCACTTCGGCGAGCATCGGCGTGACGGTCTGGAACTTCTTCAGGTACTTGCTGCGGTTCAGGCGCACATGGGCCTCGTCGTTCCACGCGGCCACGCTCGCCGCCTGCACGGCCGGGCTCATGGCACAGCCGTGGTACGTGCGGTACAGCAGGAATTTCTTGAGAATCGCGGCGTCGCCGGCCACGAAACCGGAGCGCATGCCCGGCACATTGGAGCGCTTGGACAGGCTCGAGAACACGACCAGGCGCTCGAAACCGCGGCCGAGCTGATGGGCCGCCGCGAGGCCGCCCAGCGGTGCGCGCTCTTCGTCGAAGTAGATTTCGGAGTAGCACTCGTCGGACGCGATCACGAAGCCGTATTCGTCCGAGAGTTCGAACAGGCGCTTCCAGTCGGCCAGACCCAGCACGGCGCCCGTCGGGTTGCCCGGCGAGCAGAGGTAGACCAGCTGGACATCGCGCCAGACGTCGGCCGGCACGCTGTCGTAGTCCGGCGCGAAATTGCGCGCCGGGTCGCTGTCGACGTAATAGGGCGTTGCGCCGGCGAGCAGCGTGGCGCCCTCGTAGATCTGATAGAACGGATTCGGGCACATCACGCGGGCGCCGGGCTTGCTGCCGTCGACGACCGCCTGGGCGAACGAGAACAGCGCTTCGCGTGAGCCGGTCACGGGCAGGACTTCGGTCGCCGGATTTACATTCGGCAGCGCGTAGCGGCGCTCCAGCCACTGCGCGATCGCCGCGCGCAGCGGCTCGCCGCCCGCCGTGGCGGGGTAGTTCGAGAGACCGCCCAGACCTTCGATCAGCGCTTCCTTGATGAATTGCGGCGTTGGGTGCTTGGGCTCCCCGATGCCGAAGCTGACGGCCTTGTACGCGGCGGCGGGCGTGACGTCCGCCACGAGCGACTTCAGGCGTTCAAAGGGGTAGGGCTGGAGCTTGTCGAGTAATGGGTTCACGAGAATTCAAACAGACTCAGGGCTAGGGTTCGCACTGCCGGTGAGGGCAGCGTTCACGGCGATTCGGAGCCGCACGCGGCGGCTGGACGAGATTGGCGACTTTCCGGCGTCCGGCGCGTTTTGCGGCGACACGTTCCCCGGGGGCCGGGCTTGCTCAAGTCGTCCGGGAGCACGGCGGCGGCCCGCTATCAAACCTCGCTGATTCACGACATCAGGCGAGGCGACGGAGAAAGGGGTTCCCGGACGCGCGCAAGAATGGCAAGATCGGCGAAGCGAAAATTATACCGTCACGGCGCGCCCAAAGCGCGCGCGCCGCGTAATTCAGCATATTCCGAGGCGCCAGTGGGGCAAGCCGGCGGAGTATCTCAGGTTTTTCAGGAGAGAGCAGTATGACCGTAGCCGGCAACGGCGCGCACGGCCCGGCTTCGACTTCCGGGGTCTCGTTGCGCACCCGGGCGGCACCTGCCCTGGCCATTCTCATCGGTTCGTCGGTGTGGGGCCTGGCCTGGTTTCCCTATCGCGTGCTGGCCCAGTGGGGCGTGGCTGCGATTCCCGCGCAGATATGCACCGCCGGCGTGGCCCTGTTGCTGCTCACGCTCGTCTATCGCCGCTCGCTTGACACGCTGCGCTGGTCGTGGCTGCTCGTGGGCGTGGCGTTCGCCGGCGGGACCACCAACGTCGCCTTCGTATGGGGTACCACGCACGGCCATGTGATGCGGGTGTTGCTGCTCTTCTACCTGACCCCGGTCTGGACGGCGCTCTTCGCCCATTGGCTGCTCGGCGAGCGGGTCGGCCTGCGCGGGGGTGGGCTCATCGCGCTGGCGCTGGGCGGGGCGGGGCTGATGCTCTGGTCGCCCGAGCTGGGCTGGCCGGTGCCCAACAACGCGGGCGAATGGGCCGGCGCCGTTGCGGGCGCGGCCTTTGCGCTCAATAACGTGCTGCTGCGTCGTGTGAGCCAGGCATTGCCCGACGTGCGGGCGGAGATGCGAAGCTGGACCCTGTATCTCGGGTGCGTGGTCGGCGGGCTGCTGGTCATGCCCTTCGACGGCGGCGTGCAAAGCGGGCATGCCGCCATCTCGGCCCTGGCATCGGACGCGGGTGCGGCGTCCGTCGCGCTGGCGCTGGGTTGCACGATCGCCCTGACCAACGTGATCGTCCAGTTCGGACTGGCGCGGGTGCCGGCGAACCAGGCGGCGCTCATCATGCTTTTCGAAATCGTGGTGGCGGCGATCTCGTCCTGGTGGCTGGCGAGCGAAGGATTGGGGGCCCGGGAAATCGCGGGCGGGTTGTGCATCGTGGCGGCCGGCGTGCTGTCGGGTATTTTGCCGGATCCGGGGCGTTGTAAATCCGCGACGGCGGGGGATGCGATGGTATGATGCGTACCGTCGTGATACCGCTGTAATCAGCAAGAAATGCGGCCTGCGCGCGCCAGCGTGCGCGAGGCCAGACAGGACCAGCTAGCGCGTTCCGCGTCTTTCCTCTCATTCAATGACCGAAAAAGCGAACCTGCCGTGCGTCTGACATCCATCAAACTCGCTGGCTTCAAGTCGTTCGTCGATCCGACGAATTTTGCGGTGCCCGGTCAACTGGTCGGCATTGTCGGCCCGAACGGGTGCGGCAAGTCCAACATCATCGACGCCGTGCGCTGGGTGCTCGGCGAGTCGCGCGCCTCGGAGCTGCGCGGCGAATCGATGCAGGACGTGATTTTCAACGGGTCGACCGCCCGCAAGCAGGCAAGCCGCGCCAGCGTCGAGCTCGTGTTCGACAACAGCGCCGGACGTGCCGCCGGGCAGTGGAGCCAATACGCCGAGATCGCCGTCAAGCGTGTGCTCACGCGCGACGGGACCTCCAGCTACTACATCAACAATCTCCCGGCGCGTCGCCGCGACATCCAGGACATCTTCCTCGGGACCGGCCTCGGGCCGCGCGCCTACGCCATCATCGGGCAGGGCATGATCTCGCGCATCATCGAGGCCAAGCCGGAAGAACTGCGCGTATTCCTCGAAGAAGCCGCGGGTGTCTCCAAGTACAAGGAACGACGCCGCGAGACCGAGAATCGTCTGCAGGACACGCGTGAGAACCTCACCCGCGTGGAAGATATCCTGCGCGAACTCGGCACCAACCTCGAAAAGCTGGAATCGCAGGCCGTCGTGGCCAATCGATTCAAGGACTTGCAGCGCGACGGCGAAGAGAAGCAGCAACTGTTGTGGCTGTTGCGCAAGAACGAGGCCCAGAACGAACAGGAACGCCAGCAACGCGCCATCGAGTCGGCACAGGTCGACCTGGAGGCGCAGATGGCGCGTTTGCGCGGGTCGGAGTCCGACCTCGAAACGCTGCGCGCCGCGCATTACACCGCCACCGATGCCGTGCAGGCCGCCCAGAGCGCCATGTACGAGGCGAATTCGGAGGTGAGCCGCCTCGAAGCGGAGATCCGTTACGTTGTGGAGTCGCGCAATCGCGTGCAGGCGCAACTGGCGGCGCTGACCTCGCAACGCGAACAGTGGCAGGCCCGCTGTGCGCAATCGGAAGAGGCGCTGGCCCTTGCCGAGGAAGAACTGGTCATCGCGGAGGAGCGGGCGGCGACGGCCCAGGATCAGGCGGCCGAACAGAACGACGCCCTGCCTGCACTGGAGTCACGCTGGCGCGACGCGCAGAACCTGCTCAACGAGCAGCGCAGCGAGATCGCACAGGTCGAGCAGAGCCTGAAACTCGAAGCCGCGCACCAACGCAACGCCGACCAGGCCCTGCAGCAACTGCAGCAGCGTCAGGAGCGCTTGCAAGGTGAGGCGCGTGGGCTCGACAAGCCCGACGAGGCCGAGCTGGAGATGCAGCGCGCCGAACTCGCCGAACATCAGGCGATGCTCGAGGATGCGCAGGCCGAGCTTGCCGAGGCGCAGGAACGGCTGCCGCGTCTGGAGGCGGAGCGCGCCGAGGCGCAGGCCCGGGTCCAGTCCGAGGCGGCGACCATCGCGCAGCTCGAGGCTCGCCTGAGTGCGCTCAAGCAGCTTCAGGAAAGCGTGCAGACCGAGGGCAAGGTGCAGCCGTGGCTCGACAAGCACGAGCTGGCGCAACTGCCGCGACTTTGGAAGAAACTGCATATCGAGCCGGGTTGGGAAAACGCGCTCGAATCGGTACTGCGCGAGCGCCTTGCCGCGCTGGAAATCAGCAACCTCGACTGGGTGAAGGCCTTCGCGAGCGACGCTCCGCCGGCCAAGCTGGCGTTCTACTCGCCGCCGCCGGCCGCGCGACCACCGGAGGCGCCGGCCTCGCTGCGTCCGCTGCTCTCGCTGTTGCGCATCGACGATCCGGGCCTGCGCGCCGTGTTGCAGGAATGGCTCGGTCACACATACGTCGCCGACGACCTCGCACAGGCGATGACGGCCCGCGCGCAGTTGCCCGAAGGGGCATCGATTGTCGTCAAGGCCGGGCATCAGGTCACCCGCGTGGGCGTGCAGCTATATGCCGCCGACTCCGAGCAGGCCGGTTTGCTCGCGCGTCAGCAGGAAATCGAGAATCTCGGCAAGCAACTGCGCGCGCAGGCGCTGCTCTCGGACGAAGCCAAGTCGGCGGCCGTGCGTGCGGAAGCCGCCTACAGCCAGGCCGCCCAGTCGCTCACGGAGGTGCGCGGGCGCGCCGAGCGCGCCACGCAGCGCGTGCATGCGTTGCAGCTGGACGTACTCAAGCTGACTCAGGCCTACGAGCGCTATAACGCGCGCAGCTCGCAGATCGACGAGGAACTGCGCGAAATCGCGGCCCAGATCGAAGAGCAACTGGCCATGCGCGCCGAGTCGGAAGCGAACTTCGAGCACAGCGATGCCCGGCTGGCCGAGTTGCAGGCCACTTTCGAAGACGGTCAGCTCGAGTTCGAATCGCTCGACAGTCAACTGTCCGACGCTCGTAACCGCGCGCGCGAGCTCGAACGTCTCGCGCAGGACGCGACTTACGGGCAGAAAGGGATCGCGAGCAAGATCGACGAGCATCGCCGCAGTATTCAGACGGCGCTGGAGCAGGCCGAGCGTCTGGTCGTCTCGATCGAGCAGGCGCAGGCCGAGCTCGCGCAAATCACCGAGCAGACAGCGGAGAACGGCTTGCAGGACGCGCTGGAGCTTCGCGCCGAGAAGGAAGAGATTCTCGGGGCCGCCCGCATGGAGCTGGAGGCCCTCACGCAGAAGCTGCGTCAAAGCGACGAGGAGCGTCTGGCGGCGGAGCGTGGGTTGCAACCGCTGCGCGACCGCATTACGGAATTGCAGCTCAAGGAGCAGGCCGCGCGCTTGAACCGCGAGCAGTTCGCCGAGCAACTCACGACTGCGCAAGTCGACGAAGAGGCATTGTCGGCCAAGCTCACGGCGGATATGAAGCCGTCGTATCTGCAGGGCGAAGTCACGCGCATCAACAACGCCATCAACGCGCTCGGCCCGGTCAACATGGCGGCGCTCGAGGAACTGGAAACGGCGCGCGAGCGCAAGGTCTTCCTCGACGCCCAGTCAGCCGATCTGAACGACGCCATCGAAACGCTCGAAGGCGCGATTCGCAAGATCGACGAAGAGACGCGCGTACTGCTGCAGGGCACGTTCGACGAAGTGAACAAGCATTTCGGCGAACTGTTCCCGATGCTGTTCGGCGGCGGCCAGGCAAAGCTCATCATGACCGGCGACGAAATTCTCGACGCCGGCGTGCAGGTGATGGCGCAGCCGCCAGGCAAGAAGAACTCCACGATTCATTTGCTGTCTGGTGGGGAAAAGGCGCTCACGGCCATTGCGCTGGTGTTCGGGATGTTCCAGCTCAATCCGGCGCCGTTCTGTCTGCTGGACGAGGTGGACGCGCCGCTCGATGACGCCAACACCGAGCGCTATGCCAAGATGGTGGCGCGCATGTCGGACCGCACCCAATTCGTATTTATTTCGCACAACAAAATCGCGATGGAAATGGCCAATCAGCTCATCGGCGTCACCATGCAGGAACAAGGGGTGTCGCGGATCGTGGCGGTGGACATGGAGTCAGCGATCAATCTGGCCGAGATCGCCTGACCCCGCGCCCACGATGGAGAAGAGAGAGGAACGCCGCGCATGAATGAACTGCAGCTTAGTTTGATTGCCGCAGGGGTAGTGGTACTGCTGGGGGTAGTGGCTTATAACGCCTGGCAAGGCAGCAAGGCGCGTGCGCGCATACCGCGTCGCATGCCGGCCGATGGCGCGGGCATCGATGCGACGGCCGGCGCGCCGGACGCGGACGACGATCGCCCGTTTATCGAGCCCACGCTGTCGCCGCCGCGAGTGCCGGCACAGTCGGGGGAGCGTCGCGAGCCGACGCTGGGCCCGGCGACGGTTGCCGGCACGTCCGTGCAGGACGCGTTTGCCATCAATGAAGACGCCTGGGACGCCCCGCCTGCCGCGCGCAAGCGGGCGGCGCAGGAAGCGGCCGAGAAGGCCGCCGCAAGCGAGGCAGGCGGTGTCGTCGCTGCGCATGAGGCAAGCGTGCCGTCGGGCAATACCCCCGCCGCCGCGCCCCACGTCGGCGGCGCCTCTGCCGGTGAGGCGGCGCGCGATGCGGAACAAGCGGCCGCCGCCGGCGCGGTGGCGCGCATGGATGCCGAACTCGCCGCGGACGATACCGTCGACGCCGCACCCGCGGGGGCAGCCGCGTCGGTAGCCGGTGCGCCGGACGCGGAACCCGTTGCAAAGACCGATGGTGCCCATGCCGCCGCCGATACCGTTGCGACCTCCGATACGGCGGAGGTGCCCGCCTCGCCGGCCGCGCCGGCGGTGCCCGCGGCCGCCACTCGCCAGGCGACGCCGAGCGGTCCGCCGGCGGTCATCGACGAGCGCATCGACTGCATCGTGGCGTTGCCGTTGGCGAACGTGATTGCCGCCGAGCGTCTCATGCCGTTGACCATGCGCATGCGCCGCGCCGGCAGCAAGCCGGTCAACATCGAAGGCCGTGCGGACGAGCATTCGCCGTGGGAACTGATTCGCACCGGCGGTCGCTACCACCAGCTCCGCATGGCCGTACAGCTCGCCAACCGGGCCGGGGCGTTGAATGAGGTCGAATTCTCCGAATTCTCGAACCTCGTCCAGACGCTCGCGGACGCCGTCGACGCATTGCCCGAATTGCCCGACATGATGGAAACGGTGGCGCGAGCGCGCGAGCTGGACAGTTTTGCCGCGCAATGCGACGCTCAACTGTCGGTCAACGTGCTCTCCGATGGGGCGCCGTGGTCCGCCAATTATGTGCAGGCGGTGGCCACGCAAGACGGCCTGTTGCTCTCGCGCGACGGGATGCGCTTCGTGAAGCTCGACACGCGCCAGAACCCGGTGTTCATGCTGCAATTCGGCGACACCAACTTTCTGCGCGACGATCTGACGTATAAGGGCGGCGACCTGATCACCATGCTACTGGACGTGCCGGTGGCCGACGAAGACCTGCTGCCGTTCCGTCTGATGTGCGATTACGCGCGCTCCATCGGACAGCGCATCGGCGGGCGGGTGGTGGACGATCAGCGCCGACCGCTCTCGGATGCTGCGCTGCAAAACGTCGACAAGCAGCTTCTCAAGCTCTACGAACGCCTGGAGGCACGTGGACTGCCGGCGGGCTCGCCCGTCACGCGCCGTCTGTTCAGCCAGTAAGCACAGGCCGGCAGGCGGCGGGCGATATCCGTCGCGCCCTGCCTGTTCGATGCACGCCGTTCACCGTCGGGTGAGCGGCGTTTTTGTTCCGAAGGATTCCCGCTCTCGACGGCGCGCAGGCGCGTGCGTCGAAGGCATAATGGTCTGAATTCCCGTACCCGAGTCTCCACGCATGTCCCAAACTTCCGTTCCGGGTCAGGGCGCGAACGCCCATTTGTCTGACGATGCGACGGTCGGCGCGCAGCGCGCCGCCGAGCTGCGTCGTGAGTTGGCGCGACACAATCGCGCCTATTACGAAGAGGACGCCCCGCTGATTCCCGATGCCGAGTACGACCGTCTGTTCGCCGAACTCGTCGCACTCGAAGCCCGCTTCCCCGAATTGCAGCGTGCCGATTCGCCCACGCAGCGCGTTGGCGGCAAGCCTGTGGAGGGGTTCGCTCCGGTCGTGCATCGTGTGCCCATGCTGTCGCTGAACAACGGCTTTGCCGACGAGGACGTCGAGGCGTTCGATCGTCGCGTGACGGACGGGCTACGCGATGGCAATGCGGCGGGTGCCTCGGGCGATCTGTTCGGCGCACCGGTCGAATACGCGGCCGAGCTGAAGTTCGACGGCCTGGCGATCGCGCTGCGTTACGAGCGCGGTGTGCTCGTGCAGGCAGCCACGCGCGGTGACGGCACGACCGGCGAGGACGTGACCGCCAACATCCGCACCATCAAGAAGATTCCGCTGCGCCTGGAGACGGACGATCCGCCCGAAGTGCTTGAAGTGCGTGGCGAAGTGCTGATGTTCCGGGCTGACTTCGACAAGCTCAATCGGATGCAGGAAGCCGCCGGCGAGAAGGTCTTCGTCAACCCGCGCAATGCGGCGGCCGGTAGCCTGCGCCAGCTCGATTCGAGAATCACCGCCAGGCGCCCGCTGTCGTTCTTTGCCTATGGGATCGGCGAACTGGTTGGCGCACCGATGCCTCAGACCCATTCCGCGCTGCTCGATTGGTACGTCACACTGGGCATTCCGGTCAACGACCGTCGCGAGGTGGTGCAGGGGGCGCACGGATTGCTCGCGTTCTATCGAACGGTGGGCGAGGCGCGCCCGTCGCTGCCGTACGACATCGATGGCGTGGTCTACAAAGTCAACCGACGCGATGAGCAGGAGCGCCTCGGCTTCGTGTCACGCGCGCCGCGCTTCGCACTGGCGCACAAATTTCCCGCGCAGGAGGCACTCACGACGCTGCTCGACATCGAGGTGCAGGTGGGGCGCACGGGCGCGATCACGCCGGTGGCGCGTCTGGCGCCGGTCTTCGTGGGCGGGGCGACGGTGACGAACGCCACGCTGCACAACGAGGACGAAATTCGGCGCAAGGATGTCATGATCGGCGACACCGTGATTGTGCGCCGTGCGGGGGATGTGATTCCGGAGGTGGTCGGTTCGGTGCTGGAGCGACGTCCTGCCGACGCGCGGGCGTTTGTGATGCCGACGGCGTGCCCGGTGTGCGGTTCGGCCATCGAAAAGCTGCCCGACGAGGTCATCGCGCGTTGCACGGGCGGGTTGATCTGCGCCGCGCAGCGCAAGCAGGCCTTGCTGCACTTTGCGCAGCGCCGCGCGCTCGATATCGAAGGGCTTGGCGACAAACTCGTCGAGCAACTTGTCGACCAGCACATCATTCGCACGCCGGCCGACCTGTTCAAGCTCGGCGTGGCCAAGCTGGCGGCGCTTGATCGCATGGCCGACAAATCGGCGGCCAATCTGGTGGCGGCGCTGGAGGCGGCGCGTCACACTACACTCGCGCGCTTCATCTTCGCACTGGGGATCCGGCATGTGGGTGAGGCGACGGCGAAGGATCTCGCCCGTCATTTCGGCACGCTGGACAATGTGATGGCGGCCTCGACCGAGGAACTGCTCGCCGTGCCTGACGTCGGACCCATTGTGGCCCAGTCCATCGCCAATTTCTTCGGTGAGCCGCATAATGTCGAGGTGATCGAGCAACTGCGCGCGGCGGGCGTCACCTGGCCCGAGTCGGAACCGGCGGCGGCGGCCCCGTTGCCGTTGGCCGGCAAGACCTTCGTGCTGACGGGGACGTTGCCGACGCTTTCGCGTGACGAGGCGAAATCGATGCTCGAGGAAAAAGGGGCGAAGGTTGCCGGTTCGGTTTCCGCGAAAACCGATTATGTCGTGGCGGGAGCCGACGCAGGGAGCAAGTTGGCGAAGGCCGAGTCGCTGGGTGTGCCGGTGCTCGACGAAGACGCTATGCGCGCGATGTTGGCCGCGCTTTGATGTGAGGACTCAATCGATGATTCGCGACATTCTGAAGATGGGCGATCCGCGCTTGCTGCGCCTCGCCAAGGCCGTGGAGCATTTCGATACGCCCGAGTTGCATGAACTCGTCGCCGACATGTTCGACACCATGAAGCACGCCAACGGCGCGGGACTGGCCGCGCCGCAGATCGGCGTCGACCTGCAGGTGGTGATCTTTGGTTTCGAGCACAACGAGCGCTACCCCGACGCCCCCGAAGTGCCGGAGACCGTGCTCATCAATCCGGTGATCACGCCGCTGACGCAGGACATGGAAGAGGGCTGGGAGGGTTGCCTGTCGGTTCCCGGGCTGCGAGGCATGGTCAACCGTTATTCGATGCTGCGTTATGAGGGGTTCGATCAGTACGGACGTGTCATCGATCGCATTGCCGAGGGATTCCACGCGCGGGTGGTCCAGCACGAGTGCGACCATCTCATCGGCAAGTTGTATCCGATGCGCATTACCGACTTCAGCAAGTTCGGCTTTACCGAGATCCTGTTCCCGGGGCTCGATCCGAAGAGCGACGACTGATTTGTCGCGTCGATCTCAGACGCCATGGCGGGTCGAGCGGTCGATGGCCTGACGCCGGGGCCGTGCGGTGAGGTCGGGTGCCGGGCGTTGCGCCGACGCCGCGTGGGGACGGCGCGACGGCACACCGGAGTAACCGGCAAATGGCCGAGAAAAAGCCCGCCTGTTGGCGGGCTTCTTCATTGGCGAGGTCGCCGTTCCGCTCAGAATCCCTCGCCGGCGCGAAGGTAGCGCCACTCGCCGACGGGCAGATTGCCGAGCGTGATACGTCCCATGCGAACGCGCTTGAGTCCCGTGACGTGCAGGCCGACGAGGTCGCACATCCGGCGGATCTGACGCTTCTTGCCTTCCTTGAGCACGAATCGCAGTTGCTCCGGATTCTGCCAGTCGACCTGGGCCGGCTTGAGCGGCTGGTCGTCGAGCGACAGTCCATGGCGCAGCAGCGCCAGGCGATCGGCCGGGAAGTGTGCCTGAACGTTCTGCGAATGCTCGTTGTAGGACACGCGCACGAGATACTCCTTCTCGATCTCGGAATCTTCGCCGATCAGTTGTTTGGCGATGCGCCCGTCCTGCGTCAGGACGAGCAGGCCGGTCGAATCGATATCGAGACGCCCGGCGGGCGCCAGGCTACGCAGGTGCGATGGCGAGAAACGCACGCCGGCATCGTCTTCGGCCCAATGGTGTTCTCGCGTGACCAGAACGACGGCGGGTTCGTACCCGTCTTCCGCTTGTCCGGAGACATAGCCCACGGGCTTGTGAAGCAGGATCGTGACGCGGTTGGCCTGCTCCTTGTGCGCGGCCTGGACAACCGTGATTTCCTGCGTCGGCAGAATCTTGGTGCCGAGTTCCGTCACGACCTTGCCGTCGACGCGCACCCACCCCTTGGCAATCCACTCATCCGCCTCACGTCGCGAGCACAGGCCCAGCTCTGACATGCGCTTGGACAGGCGCAGTGAGCCTGCCGCGTCGTGATGGACCTTGATGTCGTCATCGTCGTCGCGTTCGACACGCGCCGCGCGTGCCGGGCGTGCCGGACGCGCATTGTGGTCCTCGCGGGCGAAGCGCCCTCGTGGTGCGTCTTCACCGCCACGTTTGGCCGGACGGGCGTAATCACCCCGTGCACCCCGTGCACCACCTTCGTCGAAACGACGCGGCGCGCGGTCATCGGCGCCGCGTTTGGCCGGGCGGGCGTAATCACCC
>NZ_AYXJ01000017.1:0-33864 GCF_000681415.1 Pandoraea sp. E26 | reverse complement strand
GTCTTTTTGAAATGGTCTCTTAGACAGGATCGACTCTGCCATGGACACTGCTGTGAAATGATAGAACTTCATGCTCTTTCCATTCGTGGTCGCGCGAGCCTAGATGGTTCGCGACACAAGAGGTACGGGTCGACAGCGAGGGCGCGTCGTTAAAGTTGCCCAGCACGAACGATCTTGCCGTAGATTTCAATCGCTTTCCGAACTGCCGCATCATCGTCGATTCGCAAACTGTGGCGCTCTCGATTCAGCCGTCGTTGCAGTACCAGTAATTCGTTTATCCGATCTGCATCGGGCTGTGATCGTTGCCGCTCGGCAGCAATGTCGCGCGAGGCAATCGCGATCACGTTGCCAACGGTCTCCAACGCCGTCTCGTAGTTCGCCAACTGATCGTCAGTCCAAGTTCGCATGTCATCCACTCGTTTCTTGTCGCTAGATAAGCGGGCCGAGGTTGATTCTAACCTCCGTGTCAGCCGCTTTTGAGCGCATGGCGTGATCGCCATCGCAGCGTCGTTTCAGTCGTCCTTCGTAGAAGTATCCGGCCAGACTTTAGTCTGTCGGTGTGTCTGATTATCACAACACCCTGTTGTTCGCCAAATCATGTCTAAAAAGTGTTGTTAAGAGTAATTCGAGAACCTTCCTCCATATCGTCTTTTCTCCTTGGGAAAACCAGTTCGTTCGAGCTACCTTCAAACTTCCAAGAACGACAGCGTAACTTCGGTGACAGGGTAGGGTTTGTAATACCGCCAAGTTGGCGCTATTTCAACCGGCAGCGCACCAGTCGTTTCACTCCCTATGCGCAGCCTACCGTCCCTGCTCAGGGCGTTGCCCCGAGACCCCGACTTCGTGAGAGAGATGGGCGTAACAGTGAGTACGAGCGAACAGCGACGAAGGACCGGCATGCTTCCGCCGATACGGTGCTACGAGGACGAGGAAGCTTTAGTCCGCGAGAGGGCACGTGATTGCGGTATGAGCGTCGGGCAATTTGTGCTCGCAGCCGCGCTTGGCCGCCGCACGCGCACCAAGATCGAAGCACACATTCTCAATGAGCTTCGCAGGCTCGGCGGCTTGCAGAAGCATCTGTTCAATGAAGGTGGCGGGATGCTGTCGAAAGAATACGCTGCCATCCTCGTTGAGCTTCGCGAGGCGATCGCACGGATTGGTGACTGAAAATGTTGGCCAAAATTCCACCTCGACGAGAGGATTTGAAATCGAGCTTTGCAGATCTGGTCGAGTACATCACCAATCGTGATGAACAGGGGCAGCATCTGGGCGATGAGCTCGACCAGATCGATCTGCAGGATCGAGTAAAGCAGCTCAAGATTCTGGCGCGCGCGAGGGAGCATCTCCGGTTGGCGGCGAACTACCTCCGACAGTCGCCGCAGATTGACGGCGAATTTCAACGGAGAGCGCTGGCACGGCGGGCCCTTCTCGGGCTCGAAAAGACGCCGATCCGGCCAGCACCTAGCCAGGCGGAAGCGGAAGCCTTGGCGGACCTTTTGTCCGGACGACTTCTCGGCCAGGCCGAACGTCTCGTAACGCCAACGGGCGTTGCATGCGAACACAATTGCCTGTCGTTGTCGTCGGCCGCGGCTGAAATGAACGCGGTGGCAGCTCAGAATGCCCGCGTCAAGGACGCCGTGTACCACATCGTTCTTTCGTGGCCGGCGAACGAGTCACCGACCGATGCGCAGGCGTTCGAATGCGGTGCGCACGCGCTTAGCGCTGTCGGCATGGCTGATCATCAGTATGTTTTTGCCGTGCATCGCGATACTGATAACACGCACTTGCACATCGCCGTAAATCGCGTGAATCCAAACACGTTTCGGGCCGTCTATCCGGATCGCGATTACTTCAAGCTGGATCGTGCGATGCGCGAGCTCGAACTCAAATACGGCTGGCAGCACGAGAATGGCCCATACGCCGTGTTCGAGCGCAATGGTCACGTCGTCATCGATTGGGCGAGCAAAAGCCCCAGCACGAACGGCAAGCGCCCAACGCCAGCGGCCGACATGGAGCGGCATGCTGATCAGGAGAGCCTGTTCAGCTACGCCCGAGGGGAGCCGCGCAAGGCGCTGCTGTCCGCATTGAAAAACGACCAGCTCACGTGGCGGCAACTCCATAATCTGCTGGCCAGGTACGGTCTCGAACTGCGTGAGAAAGGGCAGGGTTTCGCCATTTACGACCTGAACTCCGCCGGCACAACACCGATCAAGGCCAGCGATATGCACGAGGAGCTGGGTAGAGCACGGCTGATCAAACGGCTCGGCGCGTTCGAGCCGTCCAGGTCGACGACCAGCGCTGTTCTGACCTATGACAAGGATCGGCCGCCGAAACGCGATCCGAAAATGCGGGAGGAACGGCGCCAGGAGCGCGCCCAAGCTCGACGTGAGCTGCGTGCCAGATACGGCGAGTACAAGAGCGCGTTCGTATATCGCCGACTCGATCCGGCTACCGTGCGGCAGCGCTTCTCGGATATCCGCGAAGCTGCCCGCCGGAAGCGGCGTGAGATCCGAGAGACCGTCCCGGACGCTGCGGCTCGCAACGTGCTGTACAGCGTCGTCGCATTCGAGACGCTGCGGGAGCGCGATCGACTGCGGCGCGAGATCCGCAAAGAGCGTCAGGCGCTGTACGCTGATCCGACGAATCGTAGGCTGTCATATCGCGAATGGGTTGAGCAACAGGCGGCCACCGGCGACAGTGCGGCTATCGGCCAGCTACGCGGCTTCGTCTACAGTGAGAAGCGTCGCGCGCGAGAGTTAGGACGAGCCTTGGCCAATAATGATGCGGACGGCGTTATCCACGTTGATGATGTCGATCCGGTTGCACGAAACGTCACTGATGGGCTGCACTTCCACGTCCGGCGGGACGGAGCGGTTGTCTATCGCTGGGGCGATGGCCGGGACGCTTTCATTGACCTCGGCCGCCGCATCGACGTGCTCGCCAAAGGGGCCAGCGACGAGATATCGATCGCGACGGCTCTGCGATTGGCTGCGGAGAAGTACGGGGGCGCGTTCGAGCTTACCGGCAGCGAACAATTCAAGCGACGCGCGATCGCCCTTATGGTGGAACATGGAATTGACGCCCGGCTTCGAGACGGCGAGCAAGAAGCGTTGCGGCGTGCCAAAGCAGCAGCCGCAGCGAAGCAAACGCCCCGTCGTCCCGGCAAGCCCCGAAAGGGCAGTGCGTCGCCTTGAATATTGGGGCGCCATGGACGGAGTTAGCGTTTCGGTCTATAGTAGTCTCAGGTATTACCTTTTGCTACGGAGGCCGTGTCATGGTTACGGCAACATCCATCAAGCTTGATGATGAATTGAAAGGGCGGGTTCAGCACTTGGCCGAGGCGCGCCGGCGTACCCCGCACTGGATCATGCGCGAAGCCATTGAGCAGTACGTCGAGCGTGAGGAAAAGCGCGAGGCGCTGAACCGGGACACGCTCAAGGCATGGGATGAATTTCAGGCGACTGGCCTGCACGTGACCGCTGAGGAAGTGGACAAGTGGCTCGCGAGCTGGGGAACTGACGACGAACTGCCTCCGCCAGAATGCCACAAGTAATCTTTGCGCCGGCGGCGATCGAGGACATGCAACGGCTCCGCGAATTCCTGAGGCCGAAGAATCCCGATGCCGCGAGGCGGGCCGGCGAAGCGATTAGGCGCGGCGTCCAGGCTCTCGGTGCCCACCCTCGAATGGGGCGTCTCATAGAAGATCTGCCTGAACAGTATCGGGAGTGGCTTATCGATTTTGGGGATAGTGGCTATGTGGCTCGGTACCGCGTCGATGGCGATACCGTCACGATTTTGGCCGTGCGACACCAGAAGGAAGCAGGGTACTGATCATGACAGATGACGAGGCCAAGGCGCGGATCGAAGTGCTCTACGACGATGCAGCGGCGGTCTTGGCCGAGCAGGGGCTGTCGCCCCTGCAGGCTTACTGTCTGGTGCTCGAGCAGGTCACGGTTCGGGACGAGCCGACTTTGCGATTGCTAGCCGAGACGGCGGCGCATGATCGATGGTTTCGGGAGCAGGTTCGAGAGGGGTTGGAGGAAGCCCACGATCCGAATACGAAATGGATATCTGACGATGAAGCGCGGGAAAGCCATGCCAGACAGCGAGCCGAACTGCTCGCCCGGATCGGAAAAGGCAATGAATGACAACTATGTCCGCTGCGGCACACCGCTGGTCTACACCGGCGAGCTCGAATTGCGGCCCGATATTCTCGCCGAACTCGGCGAGCAGCAGTCAGATCAGAAGGCCTCACGGTCTACTGATCTGCTCTAGGCGCCCCGCCCGTGTGCTGGAACACGCGGGCAGGACTTCCACTACACCACCTGGACAGAGGTGATGAGATGGCAACTAAACATCGTATCAGCCCGGATGCGATCCGGCTCGAGATCGCTCGCCTTCAATGGGCGAATGCCCTCATGCGCGCGGCCAACAAAGCGCTCGCGAAGGGCGATAAAGCAGCCCTGAACGATATGGGCTTCTCGATCGAACACGCCGACGAATTGGAGGCGCATGGTGGTTTCCCTTCGACGTCGATCCGCAACAACACGCGGACGATCACGCATTTGCGGTCGATCGGTGAGCCCATATGACCTGAAGCTGGCCCGGCCGCTGTCCCCTGAGGCCACCGTGGGGACGTCGGCCCCGTTAGCGGGTGAACGGGATATCGATCGCAGCTTTACATGGAGGAATGCATATGTCGGCCCTGCCGATTCCCATGGATCGTTTCTGGCGGGCGGATTTGTGGGCCGTCCCAACAGGCGAGGAAATCCGACAGGTAATTGAGGTGAGTCGACTGTCTGCACAGGAGACGGCGGCACTTCTAGGCCTTGCCGACAGCAGTTTCGTGGAGCGCTGGCTGGACGATGTATCACCGATCCCGTATTCGGCTTGGGCGATCCTGTGTGCCAACGCGGGACTTGGATCTATATGGAATTCCGGCCCAGGACCGGAGCTGGCGCTGGACGACTACTTTCGGCCGCGCGCGAAAAAGGAGCGACGCGTCTACGAGAATTTCGAAGTCACGGCGACGAGCGACCCTTTCGCATGCGTAGTCGAGGTCAATCTGGCGCTTCTCAGCTGGGCTTTGAAGGGCGACTCAATCTGGGCTGCCAATTCCTCGGAAAGGAACAGGGAGACTTTCCGGCCGGATCGGTACGCACGGGTCCATCGAGAATTTACGTCGGGTGAGGTCGTTTACATGCCGTACCTTTCCTTCGACCGCGGTCGTACTACGATCACGGATGGCCGCCATCGGCTGTACGCATTGATCGATCTCGGTTACACCCACTGCCCTGTTGTGGCGGACTCTGACCATGTCGCTGCCATCGCGACGCTGATGCGGGACGAGCCGTAATCTGCTGCGTGGCGTAATGGCTAGATACTTTCTCAGGACGTCTAGGTCGTTTCCGCTATCAGCACTGCATAGTGATCAGGGTCCACACGCTCCATCGCTCGCATGACGCGCTCCACCATGCCTCGTGACATCGCGGGGAAGTCGGAGAACTCCAGCAGACGAAGAGTTGAAGCGCTGTGCGATCCCTCGTCCACGTACCTTGCCACCGCGCCGCGCTCTACTTCGTCGTCGAACAAAATGTCCAGCTTGGCCAGGTAAGGCTGGGGCGTCGGCCTCCTGAACCCCAAGTACATTTCGAGGAACCTCCTGAGCAGGTTCGGACAGCTCAGGTAGGCATCGATGTCATGGCTGGTGCTCACTTGGAATTTCCGCAGACAGTAGAAGACGTGGTGGTAGTCAGAGCGGAACTTCGCCAAGTGTGCTGGAAGCACTAGCAGCTGACTGCCGCTGTCACTCTCGCGATGGACGAGGAACGCCGCATGCCCCTTCTTGAACTTCCCTCGGTCGGCCCAGTCCTGCTTGATAGTATTAAAGAACTCCGAGCTGTGCGTCGAAATGAAGAGTTGCCGGCAGGCCTTCAGGCTCGAAATGAGTAGATAGGCTACGTCATAGATGTGGTTGGCATCCAGGCTACAGATCGGGTCGTCGATGAAAACGACCAGGTCCTCAAGCCTCTGCCCGTTCTGCCCAAGGCTGGTGAGGAAGTACGCAAGCGAAATCGCCGTCCGTTCCCCGTCGCTCATGTTGGTAGCCGGCTGCCCCTCTCGGATGAACCGGATCCGCTTGTCTTGAGCCTGCTCGACGGAGATGCGCGGACCGAGCAGCCGCTTTAGGAGGTGATTAATCTGGCTTGCCGCCACCGAGCTACGCTGTAGTTCGGCCTGCGCTGCTTCCGATTGCCCCTTGATCTTCTGACCGACCTTCTGCACTCGCTCCAAAATCGCGCTCGCCTGACCGAGTGCTTCGCGCGCCTCCGTCGCTCCTGGGTCGAGCAGGTACCGGGCCGCGAAATGAGCCTTGACCTTGTCAGCTGCACTTCGGCGCGTGGTGGCTAATTCGTCACATGCTCGGTTGTGTTCGTCCTTCGCCTGCTGGAGGTCTGCGAGAATCGCCTGCAGAGCGGGAGCCTGATCGTCGGCCGGCTCCACAGATAACACGGTCTCCATGTTCGCCAGCTTCTCTCGAAGCAGTCGCGCCCGATAGGATCGAATTTCATTCTCTCGAGCGTCCCACGCTTCAAGGCGCCGCAGCGCCTCTTGGGCTTTGGCCCGTACGCCGGGAATCCACTCTTTCTCATGCGGGAAGTTTGGCAACGCCCTTGGCTGTTCCAAGCGCCCGATCGCGGCCTGGATGGCCGCGTGCTGGCGGCGATACTCGTCGGAAAAGTGCTTGGCGTATGCCTCTAATGCCTGCGCCGCGTCGCCTCCGCAAAAGGCACAGGTGGCGGTGTGCTCATGAAACTGCAGGCCAGTGCGCACCCAGTCGCTCAGCGCAGGTGCCTCGGCCAGGCGCTTGATGGCGTTCTGCTGGGGCGCTTCCTTCAACAGCTGGGTAACATCATTGATCCCAGGAGGCTGGGGCGGTGCCACCACCGGAAAATTGCGAAATGGCGCAAACTCACTTTGGTCACGCGCCTGAGCCACTGCTCCTTGCAGCGTGATTTCGTCGAGTAGATGTTCGGCTGGGTTTGCTAAACCCTGCGCAAGTCCTTTCAGATTTGGGGCCCTGAAATCTCGGATACCCAGCATCGTTCCGCACTCACGGGCCAGGTCGGTTGCCGCTTTCTCCCTTGACCCGTTAGCTTCGCGTTGCCTTTGCTGGACGGTCCGATACATCACCGTCAGTCTTTCCCGTCGTCGCGTCAACGATGCAATACGATTGCTCAGCCGAATGTTCTCTTGGCCAACGATGAACAGCGCGGGCGCGTGCGTGTAGTCGTCTCGCTGCAGGTTGTCGTCGATGAAGTCGCGATTGAAGATGCGTACCGGCAGACGACTACGGTCTTGGTCTCTCGCGCTGTCCAGGACCTCGTTCCCGACGCTTACGCGAACGCGGGCATTGGGCGGTAGCCGTGTACCGCCAGATCCACTGAACAGGCCCAATATACGAGAAAGGGTAGTCTTGCCGGAGGCGTTCCAGCCATAGATCAGGTTGTAGCGCTCGAAGTCCGGTGCGGTGCTCGTTCGCCCGTCGTAGCCACTCCATACCGCCGCGCTTGCAATAGACTCAATACGCCGAAACATACTTCCCCCGTTCAAGTATGGCTGGTCACGAGAGCCAGTCTTTTCGACAATTTACCGCAGTCCGTTCCTGCCTTCGCTGCCGCTGCAATATTGCCAGCCAGCGACAGCTGAGGGGGCAACGTTCGCCGCCTGCATGGCAGGTCGTCGCGCCGCGCGAGATTCGACACTGCTTCGTCTTTGGCGCAAGACTGGGCCGACAGACCCGGTTGGTCGGCTTCGCCGGCTGCTACGTAGCATGTTCCAAAGCATAGCGAATGCGAGCGCCGGCATCTTCCGCTTGAAGTCTGTTGACGCGAATCTCCATTGAAGGATTGGAGAAGTCGCGGAAGCTGAACGTGAATGCGGAGTGAACCGAGTCTCCGGCGTCGCTCACCTCGGCGCTTTGGATGTAAGCGATCGGTTCGTACTTTGCGACGTTCTTCTCCCGATCAATGACCACGGCCGTGCCCATCACGGCGTCAATGCCGACATAGCGCGTGTTGAGATAGTCGGCAACCTCGACCTGCGGCCGGAAGCTCGGTGCGATCGAGGCGATTAGCTTGCGCATGTCGCGGTTGCGCGATCGGCGCCATTTCGATAGCAGTAGAAGGCCGCCGGCGACCCACGCAGCAGATGCAACCATTGCCACGAGGGCCGCACCCGAGTGCAGGAATCTTCCGCCCCACACCGAGTACACGAATGCAGGGAGCGCGGCCAACACGGACGTCGCGATATAGAACAGCTCGGATGCAAGTCTCAGCAATCGCATTGCATTCTCCTATTCCTTGATGCCATCGGAGTTGGACGAAGGATTCGTCCCGCCCAGCGGGCGCCTACCATTGCCACCTGACGGGCGAATATCGAATTTTGCCAGCAGGGTATTGACCGCAGCTTTGGTCCGATCGCTGTGGTCCGTGCCGACCATAGCTGGCGAGTGACCTCCGACCCAGTTGATTACCTTGTCCGGCACCAGGAAGATCAGATTAAAGCAGCTATGCACGAGGTTGAGACACATCGAAAAATAAATCGTGCAGTAGGCCAGAATCGAGCCAATACCGGTCAGCGAATCGAACTGCGCGTTGGCGAGGGCGACGCCGAACCCTTCGTTCAGCAACGTTCCTCCGGCAACAATTCCCGCGCCTCCGAGGAAGAAGCCAATCACCATCAGGATAGGACGAACCATCATTTCCAGGAGGAAGATGTAGCCGTGGGCAGTCTTGTGGCCGAGGCCGTCGCCCTCTCCGCCGAGATGCGTGATTGCCCACAGCGGGGCCGCGATCACGCCTTCGCCGACAACGACGAGCCAGTTTACGGCGGCACCGAACCAGATGACGAACGGCACCATCGGCAGGTAAGTTGACAGGCCGAGGCCGAGCAACAGCGCGGCAATGATGATCATCATGATGATCGGCCCGGCACCATCCAGCGCGCCCTTGATGAAACTGATCGCACCGCTGGCGTCGGCTACCCGTGATGCGAGACCCGCGATGCTGAAGCTTTCGCTAGTCTTCTCGAGCCCCTTGGCAGTCAAGTATCCTGCTAGGCCGATTTCGGCGACGCCAGTAAGATGGTCGCCGAGGTTTTTCATCTTGATAAGAGGGTTGAGTTGACCGCGCGACTCGGCACCATCGTTGATGTTGGTGATTGCCCTCGTCAACGTTTGTCCAGGCGAGCTGAAGAGCTTGGCAAGGATGTTGCCACCGTCATCCTGTCGTTGCGTACCGAGCGGAGTAGCGTGCGTCGTCGCCGCGCGGCCCTGCTGCGCCTGATACGCGTTCAATGCCGCCGTGTAGACGGTCATCATGCCGGGATCGCCGCTGATCGATGCGCCGAACGTCGTTGCCTTACCGGCTACGGCATCGGATAACTTCGTGTTGGCCGCAGCGAAGGTCTGATACCACTGGCCGAGCGTCCACCACCCACCGTCCTTGATGGACGAGCTGAGCTGGCTGGCCAACTCACCAATGCTGCCCTGTTTCGTAGCCGCCATCGAGTTAACGGTGTTTTCGTACTGCTGGGCCGCAGCCTGAATTGCGACTTCGGTGTCGGGCAGTGTGCTGTTGCCGGCTGTGCTGCGAGTTGTTACCGCGTTGACGAACTGTAGCGCGGATTCGCTCAGGGATTTTTCCATGCTCGAGAGCGCTTGGAGGTGTGCCCTGCGAATATCGGCAACGTCGATCGTGCTCGAGAGCCAACTCGTCGAACTGGGCTGCGATTCGAGGTTGGGGTCAATATTGGCGCCACCGCACACGAAACTCTTGTTGGCGAGGAGGAACCCGGTATCTGTCGCTTGTGTCTGCACGTAGCTGTTTTCGGGAAGGAGCGCCCCTTCGCTTGAGCCCATAGTCAAGCCTGCGTTGATGCCGTGGCGACACAACTCGATCTCGAAGATCTTGTGAGCCAGTTCATTGGTGCTGGGCATGACGGGTTGCAACACCATCCCCTTTCCGTCGTTAAACGCCGTGACGGCGGCGTCGACGCCGAGATTCGCTACTCCTACGCCCATTACCGCGGCGCCCCACAGCATCAGCAACTGAGCGAGCGACCAGCCGTTCGCCGTCGGCACGAGTGAAGCAAGGCCCCACACGATCCGGATCGGCCCCCACATCGTGTGCTTTTCGCGGTCGAACACAGCGCCGTCGTGTGCCGTTTGCGACACCTTTCGGAACATGACATAGCATGCGAAGAGCGCGCCAACAACTAGCAGCGCGCCGTTCGCGACTTGGAATATTCCGGCCAGTATCGTGTCGCTGCCGCCGGCGCCGCCGGTTGCAAGCGGATTGTTAACGACGTTGCCGTAGATGGTGACGAGTGCCTGGCGTGATTTGTCGCCCGAGCGCTGCGCTGCCTGCGTGATTTCGCCGAGCGTTGTCCCGTCGGCGAACGCCGGCATGGACATCCAGCAACCGGCGATAAGCAGCAGGAGAGGCAGGGGGCGCCTAGTCTTCATGCGGTTCATCGCTGTTCCTCCCGTTGATTGGTTTTGCTGCGCCGGAATTGAATTTCGTGGTCGAAGACGTGGGCCCACCAGAACCGCCGTCGGTAGTAGTCGATACACGGTTGATCGGGATGGCGTGCCCGCCACAGCAGTTCATCGGAGAACCAGGCGAGGACGGTCGCTATGACCAATAGGAGCAACCAAACAACTGGTTGGAAAAGCCGCTCGGTGAGAAGGCCGAAGAGCGACCCGACGGCGAAAAAGAGGAACACGCGCTTCAACGCCAGTTGCTTCGCGACTTCTTGTTCATCAGGGCTGGGCATCTTTATTCCTTGGATTTACACGTTTGCGTATGTACGTACATACGCATGTACGTACGACTGCGGCGGATCGACAGGCTGCGCGGAACAGGGCGATTCGTGTGCCTTACAGCTTCGTCCACACCGCTTGCTCCAACCCGCGCGTGCTGATTCCGATGTGCGCGGCGGCGATGACTTCAACACGCTCCAGCTCCGCGAGTGCGGCGCGCAAAGCGACTCGGAATTTCCGAAGGGGGCTGGTGTATTGAAGCTTGTCCTTGAGCCAATCGAGGCCGTATCGCTGCACCTTGTCGGCCGACGTAGCGACGAGTCGCTGTAACGTCTTAGCCATATCCTGGCCTCGCTTGATTGCTAGGCGTTTCTCCCAATCGATACGCGCGAACTCCTGGTTGCTGTACATGGCAACCCATCGAGGGTCGATTACGAGCGTGTATTGCTTGCGCGACGCGTCGTATCTGAATCGATCGATCATTCGTATCCCGTCGCCGTTGGAATCGCCGTCGCCGATGCGGTACTTGTTGACGACGTCGATGATCAATGTGGCCTTGTAGAGTGCCTCCATGGCCCGTCGAAGCCATCGATACTCGGCTCCGCCGACTTGCCGGCCCATCGCTTCGAGTATTGATGCGCTGTGTACATTGAACGGCTGGCCTAGTGGGGAGGCCGACGCGACATGCATGAGCTGCATCCAGACGTCGGCTTGGCTTTCGTCGAGTTGGACGCCAGTGAACTTGATTTTCACGTCGCTCCGGCTGACTAGGGGGTAATCGTTAAGGAATTGCCGCTGGCGCGTTTTCGACAGAGGGGCAAATAGGCTGCTCCGGGCAATATGATTCGGCATTGCCCGCATCGTCGGCTCGAGGCCCGGTAGGAACATTTGGCGAGGCCGTGCGAGCTCGCGTGCTGCCCGCTCCTGTATTCGCGACCAAATCTCAGGGGCCAGCACGCCGGGAGGCTGCCGCGATTCGACCGCCCTTGGCGAGCGGCGCGCATCTCTACCTTGCGAAGTAGTCATCGCTCGGCCCCCGCGCTCCATTCGTAACCTTGCCGCTTGGCGTCCCCCTCGATCCACCCAGAAAAGTAAGAGAACGCGTCCAGACTGGCGGGGCATGGCGTCATAGGTCGACCGATTTCGCCAGCCTCAAAGCCAGCGCGCCAAGCATCGGGATCAATTCGCACGATTTTCATCGCGTCCCCTGAGTCAGGGACCGCGATTCCATCGCGTAGCGCTGCCAGGCAACCTGTTGCGCCTTCGTCGGGCGGCCGCGCGGGCGGCGGGCTGTAGGGAGAGGTAGTTCCTGACTGGCGTTGATCCACGCTAGAACGTCGCTTTCCCACCAGCACAACCGCCGGCTGTTAGGCATCTTGAAAGGGCGAGGGATTAGATGCAGGTACTTCGCGTTCGTCGCGCAAGTACGAATGGTCGTCGGCGCTTTTCCGATGAGTTCGGAAAGCTCTTCGATGAAGATGACGCGCGGGGGTGCGTCGTTCTTGAGGCGAGCAAAACCATGCATTAGATGCACCTTTTAAAAGGTTGCTCCTAGACGGTTTTGCTGCAGGTCAGAGACTGGTAGCCGCCAGTGATTCCGACCGGGCGACCCAGCGTGGATGGTCGCCAATCGAACATCGAAGCCCTCGCCGCGAATGCCGGCGAGGCATGAATGTCGACATAAGGGAAGATAGTACAAAAGAAAATGTCCCGTCAATCGACGGGACATTCCTGGGACAACCAGATTTAGGATTTACTCTAACTCGACATGAACAGTGAGTTAGTAAAGGATCGATAACTCCTTGATCCTTCTGAAAAATTCTGGTCGGGGTGAGAGGATTCGAACCTCCGGCCTCTACGTCCCGAACGTAGCGCTCTACCAGGCTAAGCTACACCCCGCTTCGATACTGCTACTTCGCTTTTAAGTGCGTCGCGCTATCGAGTAAGAACATAATTCTAGCAGGCTATTTTTGTAATTGGAAGAGGGAAGCGCAGAAATAATTTGTGCGGCGGCGTCCGCCTCTTCCTTCGCGCGTGCGAGCGTGTAATCGAGTGCGCCCGTGCGCGTGATCGCTGCGAGGATCGGTTCGAACTTGTCGGTGCCGCCATTCTCGATGGCTTCGCGCACGAGGGCACGCTCGTCTTGCGTGCCGTGTTGCAGCACATGAATGAGCGGCAGCGTCGGTTTGCCTTCGCGCAGATCGTCGCCCGCGTTCTTACCCATCGCGTCGGTGTCGCCGGCGTAATCGAGCCAGTCGTCCATCAGTTGAAAGGCCGTGCCGAGACGACCGCCGTATTCGCGCACCGCCGCTTCGGTCTGTGCGTCGGCGTTGGCGAGCACCGCGGCGAGTTGCGTGGCCGCTTCGAACAGCGTGGCGGTCTTGTACTTGATGACCTGAAGGTAACGCGCTTCGTCGACGTCGGGGTCGTGCATGTTCAGCAACTGCAGCACTTCGCCTTCGGCGATCACATTCGTCGCACGCGCGAGGATCTGCATCACGCGCATATTGTCCACGCTCACCATCATCTCGAACGAGCGCGAGTACAGAAAGTCGCCGACGAGCACCGATGCGGCATTGCCGAACAAGGCATTGGCCGTTTGCTTGCCGCGACGCAGATCGGATTCGTCGACCACGTCGTCATGCAGCAAGGTCGACGTATGAATGAACTCGATGACGGCCGCCAGCTCGAAACGTGCCGGCGACGTCACACCGAGCGCATTGGCCACGAGCAGCAGCAGCGCCGGGCGCAACCGTTTGCCGCCCGAGTTGATGATGTACTCCGAGATCTGATTGATCAGGACCACCTCGGAGGCCAGCCGGTGGCGGATAAGCTGGTCGACGGCACGCATGTCGTCGGCGATGGCGGCCAGTACGTTCTGGGAAGAAGTCGAAGCAGTCAAGACAAGGCTCGGGTGAGGAAAAATTCGCCCCAAATTATATAGTGGGCGAGGGCACTTTCGGGTACCAGCCCCGCGGAATGACTGGGTTCACGGAAGTCTTTGACGCAAAAGGAGAAAGTCTGTATAATCCCCGGTTTTCGTGCGCGCATTCATTGCGCCGGGTCCGAAAATACCTCGGTATTACGGTTCGCGGCGCGGATGCTGGCCGGTAAGTCGAGTCCTTTCGGGACCCTCGGTCTGCGCGAAAATTCTCTTGTTTATGAGTGAGGTTCAACAATGTACGCGGTCATAAAAACCGGCGGTAAGCAATATAAGGTTGCTGCTGGCGAAAAGCTCAAAGTAGAACAGATACCGGCTGACATTGGCGCTGAAATCACCATCGACCAGGTTCTCGCCGTTGGCGAGGGCGAATCGATTAAGTTCGGTGCGCCGTTGGTCAGTGGGGCTTCCGTCAAGGCTACCGTTGTCGCCCAAGGTCGTCACCCCAAGGTGAAGATTTTCAAGATGCGCCGTCGCAAGCACTACCAAAAGCGTCAAGGCCATCGCCAAAACTACACCGAGCTGCGCATCGACAGCATCAACGGCTAATCGATCGAGCTAGGTAAGGAGTTAAGTCATGGCACACAAAAAAGCAGGCGGATCGTCCCGTAACGGCCGCGATTCCGAGTCGAAGCGCCTTGGCGTGAAGGTGTACGGCGGTCAGGCAATCCTGGCTGGCGGCATCATCGTTCGCCAACGTGGTACTCGTATGCATGCCGGCGAAAACGTCGGTATCGGTAAGGACCACACGCTGTTTGCACTGACCGATGGTCACGTGCAATTCGCCGTCAAGGGCGCAGCGAAGAAGCAAGTGGTCAGCGTGGTGCCGGCAGCGTAAGCTAAGCCTTTTGCCACCAAAAGGCTCCGCTCTCATGCGGAGCCTTTTTTGTTTGTCCCGTCCGCGCAGCCGTCCACGGCGCCGGGCGAGGGCCATTGGACAGTGTTAGGATCGTCTGCGGACGGTCGATTGAGCGGAACGGAACCCCATGAAATTCATTGACGCAGCGCGTATCGAGGTGATCGCCGGGAACGGCGGCAACGGCTCGGCATCGATGCGCCGCGAGAAATTCGTGCCGTTCGGCGGCCCCGACGGCGGCGACGGCGGTCGCGGCGGCAGCGTGTTTGCCGTGGCCGATCGCAACATCAATACCCTGATCGATTATCGCTATTCGAAGAAGCATCTGGCGAAGAACGGCGAATCGGGTCGGGGCTCGGATTGCTATGGCAAGGGCGGGGAAGACATCTTCCTGCGCATGCCGGTCGGCACGATCATCACCGACATGGACACGGGCGAGACCATCGCCGACCTGACGGAACACGGTCAGGAAGTCGTGCTCGCCAGGGGTGGCGCGGGCGGTCTGGGCAACCTTCACTTCAAGTCGAGCACGAACCGCGCTCCGCGTCAGAAGACCGATGGCAAGCCCGGCGAGCGCCGCATGCTCCAGCTCGAGCTCAAGGTGCTCGCGGACGTCGGCCTGCTCGGCATGCCCAACGCGGGCAAGTCGACGTTCATCGCCTCGGTGTCGAACGCGCGACCGAAGGTCGCCGACTATCCCTTCACGACACTCCACCCGAACCTGGGCGTGGTGCGCACCGCGCCGGGCAAGAGCTTCGTGATTGCCGACATTCCCGGTTTGATCGAGGGCGCGGCCGAGGGGGCCGGCCTTGGTCACCAGTTCCTGCGTCACCTGCAGCGCACCGGCTTGCTGCTGCACATCGTTGACATCGCGCCGTTCGACGAAGGCGTCGATCCGGTGGCCGACGCCAAGGCCATCGTGCTCGAGCTTCAGAAGTACGACGAAGCGCTGTTCCAGAAGCCGCGCTGGCTGGTGCTCAACAAGGTGGACATGGTGCCGGAGGCCGAGCGCGCCGAGCGCGTGGCCGATTTCCTCGGGCGCTTCGGCTGGGACGGTCCCACGTTCGAAATCTCCGCGCTGACGGGCGAGGGCTGCGAAAAGCTCTGCCTGGCCGTGCAGGAGTATCTGTATCAGCAACGTGGTGCCGTCGAGGAAGCGATCGAAGATGCCGCACTCGATCCGCGCTTCCGTACGGGTAGCGCAGCGCCGGTCGCGGACGCCGCCGGCACACCGCCACAAACGTCCCCGGACGACGCGCCAAAGGCGTAAACTCCCATCACTCGAAACGCCGGCGTGGACACCTGTGTCATCGTCGGCGCTCCGGCCGCGCCCCGCGGCCCGTCTTCCCAATACATCCGCAGGAGAATCCAGTTCCATGCGTTCGGTCATCGCCGATGCCAGGCGGCTCGTGGTGAAAGTGGGGTCCAGTCTCGTGACCAATGACGGTCGCGGGCTGGATGATGTCGCGATTGCGCGCTGGGCGCAGCAGATCGCCGCATTGCGGCACGGCGGAGACGGCCGCGCACCCAAGCAGGTGGTGCTGGTGAGTTCGGGCGCGATCGCCGAGGGAATGCAGCGCCTGGGCTGGGCGCGCCGTCCGAAAGCCATCGACGAATTGCAGGCCGCCGCCGCCGTGGGGCAGATGGGCCTGGCGCAGGTCTACGAAACGCGCTTCGCGGAGCATGGCGTGCGTACCGCGCAGATCCTGCTCACGCACGCCGACCTGGCCGATCGCGAGCGTTATCTGAATGCGCGCACGACGCTGCTGACACTGTTGCGTCTGGGCGTGGTGCCGATCATCAACGAGAACGACACGGTCGTGACCGACGAAATCAAGTTCGGCGACAACGACACGCTGGGCGCGCTCGTGACCAACCTCATCGACGGCGACGCCCTTGTCATCCTGACCGATCAGTCGGGTCTGTACACGGCCGACCCGCGCAAACATCCCGACGCCGAATTCGTGCACGAAGCGCAGGCGGGCGACGAGCGCCTGGAGGCGATGGCCGGCGGCGCGGGCTCCAGCATCGGGCGCGGCGGCATGCTCACCAAGATCCTGGCCGCCAAGCGCGCCGCAACGAGTGGAGCGCATACGGTGATCGCATCGGGTCGCGAGGCCGACGTGCTCGTACGCCTGGCCGGCGGTGAGGCCATTGGCACGCAACTCGTGGCGCGCACGGCGGTCCTCACGGCGCGCAAGCAGTGGATGGCCGACCATTTGCAGGTGCGTGGCCGCGTCGTGATCGACGCCGGCGCCTGCAAGAAGCTGGCGGAAGAGGGCAAGAGCCTGTTGCCGATCGGTGTGATCGATGTGGAAGGCACGTTTGCCCGCGGCGAAGTGATCGCCTGCGTGGATGAGGCCGGTCATGAAGTCGCTCGCGGGCTGTCGAACTACAGCGCTTCGGAAACACGGCTGATTCGCCGCCACGCGAGCACCGACATCGAGCAGGTGCTGGGCTTCGCCAACGAGCCCGAGCTGATCCATCGAGACAATCTGATCCTGCGCTGAACGCCCGAGAGTGTTTGATTCGGACAGTAAACGGTAAACGCCGGCGCGCGAGATGCGACCGGCGTTTTTTTATGGCGCGGGCATTGTCGCCGGGCTTCCGCCTCTCATTATCGAGCGCCCCACGACTTGCGACCCTGCGGCACGCGGAATGGGACCGGCGTGCCGTGCGGCGTCGATCATGCGCGACGGGTGTCGCGCTGCACGATCAGCGGTATTCGGGGTGGGTGGTCGGGTAGCGCAGGCCTTGCACGATGGCCTTGGCGTTGCCCAGCGGCGTCTTGTCCTGGCAGAGGTAGTCGCGGTACAGAATGCCCTGATAGGCTGTCGCGCCGTAGGGGCGGATGGGGCGCCACTCGCTGTTGCGCGCGGGAACCCACGTGCCGTCCGGGCGGCCGGTTGCGTAAAGACGCGTCTCGAACGTCGAGCAATGCATGCCTTCGTACGAAACATTGCGTGCGCCCTGCTTGCTGCGGATCACGGCGATGTAGCGGACCACGCCGTCGTCCGTGACCTGCACCGATTTCGCGTCGATGGCGTAATCGAGCGTCGCATTGGGCAGCGTGGGAAAGCTCACGAGATCGGCGTCGTTCGGCGCGGCCGTGGGCAGGGTGACCTCGGCTTCTTTCCATTTGCCCTTGGCGGCCTCCTGCTGGGCGAGGTATTCGTCGAAATCCTGCACGGGTTGCGACGGCGTGCTGCTGCAGGCGGCGATCAGCGACAGGGCGGCCAGAGAGACGAGCGTGGCCAGGCGCGGCGCGCGGCGGGCGAGGGAGGAGCGCATGGAATGTGGTCGGGAAATCGGTTGGATGTCTGGTAAACGAATGCGGATCATCCGCATGGCATCCCGCAGGATGCCGGATCGAAAGCGAACGCGGGCACGACGCCCGCGTCCGGTGGTGTGACACGCCGTTGCCGGCCGTGGTTCAGTGCTCCCGGTGGGGGACGTCGGTACCCGTCGGTCCGTTGGCGCCGGACATGTCGGTCAAGCCGGCCCCACTGTCCGGAGCGTCTTGTCCGCTCGTGCCCCCCGGGGGCAACTCGCCGACCCGTGCGCCCGCGCGAGGAAATCGCCGCCGGTCCTGCTGGGCCCGCGCCGCCGAGCGTCGCAGATAGCGCGAGAGTTCGTTCAGGGCGAGTTGATACACCTCGCGCTTGAACTCGATCACGGCATCGAGCGGCACCCAGTACTCGTTCCAGCGCCAGGCATCGAACTCGGGATGATCGGTCGCACGCAAGCAGATATCGCAATCGCGACCCACCATGCGCAGCAGGAACCAGATTTGCTTCTGGCCCCGGTAATGTCCGCGCACTTCGCGCTTGATGAACTTGTCCGGCACCTCATAACGCAGCCAGTCGCGTGTGCGACCGATGATTTTGACGTGTTCTGGCTTTAGCCCGGTTTCCTCGTGCAATTCGCGGAACATGGCCTGCTCCGGCGTTTCGCCGTACTTGATGCCGCCTTGCGGAAACTGCCAGGAGTGCTCTCCCAGCCGCTTGCCCCAGAACACTTCATTGCGTGCGTTTAAGAGGATGATGCCGACGTTCGGGCGAAAGCCTTCACGGTCAAGCATACAACCACCCTTGAATCCTTTAAAATTGCTTCGATTATAAACAGATAATCACCGGCGCGGCGGCCGGCGGCGGCTCGGGTAAGACCGGGGCGGCGCGTACGGCCGGCGGGTGTCTCAGGGGCTGCGACGCCGTTCGGGCACGCCCCGGCCTCGCTCCCGACCATTGACCGAACCGCTGCGCGCGCCGTTGACCCTCATTTTTCCGGAAATCTGCATGAAAGCCTCCCGTTTCTTCATCGGCACCCTCAAGGAAGCTCCCGCCGACGCCGAAATCGTCAGCCACAAGCTGATGATGCGTGCCGGCATGATCCGCCGCGTTGCCGGCGGTATCTACGATTACCTGCCGATCGGCCTGCGCTCGATCCGCAAGGTCGAAGCCATCGTTCGAGAAGAAATGAACCGCGCCGGTGCGCTCGAACTGCTCATGCCGGCCGTGCAGCCGGCCGAGCTGTGGCAGGAATCGGGGCGCTGGGTGCAGTACGGTCCGGAGTTGCTGCGTCTGAAGGACCGTCATGACCGCGAATTCGTCGTCGGGCCGACCCATGAGGAAGTGGTGACCGACATCGCCCGTCGCGAGATCAAGAGCTACCGTCAACTCCCGGTGAACTTCTATCAGGTGCAGACGAAGTTCCGCGACGAGATCCGTCCGCGCTTCGGCGTGATGCGCGGGCGCGAGTTCATCATGAAGGACGCCTACTCCTTCGACAAGGATCGCGCCGGCCTGCAGGTTTCCTACCAGAAGATGTTCGATGCCTACGTGCGCATCTTCACGCGCCTGGGCCTGGAATTCCGCGCGGTGGTTGCCGACAACGGTTCGATCGGCGGCTCGGGCTCGCACGAATTCCACGTGATCGCCGAGACGGGCGAGGATTCCATCGCCTACTGCCCCACGTCGGACTATGCCGCCAACGTGGAGATGGCCGAGGCCATGGCGCCGCAAGGCGAGCGCGCCGCGCCCGCCGAAGCCATGACCAGGACCGCCACGCCGGGCAAGGCGAAGTGCGAGGCGGTCGCGGAACTGTTGTCGATTCCGCTCGAGCGCACCGTCAAGTCGATCGTGCTGGCAACCGACAGCGAGGACACCGGCACGACCGTGTGGCTGCTCCTGCTGCGCGGCGATCATGAACTCAACGAGATCAAGGCGAGCAAGGTGCCGGGGCTCGCGGGCTTTCGCTTTGCCAGCGAGGCCGAGATCGTCGAATGGTTCGGCACGCCCCCGGGCTACCTGGGCCCGGTCGGCACGAAGAAGCCGGTCAAGGTGGTGGCCGATCGCACGGTCGCCAGGATGAGCGATTTCGTGGTGGGTGCGAACGAAGTGGATTTCCACATCACCGGCGTGAACTGGGGCCGCGATCTGCCCGAGCCTGACGTGGTGTTCGATCTGCGCAACGTGGTGGCGGGTGACGCCTCGCCGGACGGCAAGGGCGAAATCGCGATTTGCCGCGGCATCGAAGTGGGGCACGTGTTCCAGCTCGGCACCAAATATTCGGATGCCATGAACGCCACTTTCCTCGACGAGACCGGCAAGCCGGCACCGATGGAAATGGGCTGCTACGGTATCGGCATCACGCGTATTCTGGGCGCCGCCATCGAACAGAACTTCGACGATCGCGGCATCATCTGGCCGGAATCGATCGCGCCGTTCGAGGTCGTGCTGTGTCCGATGGGCTATGACCGGAGCGACGCGGTGCGCGCCGCCGCGGACAAACTGTACGAGGATCTGCTCGCCGCCGGCATCGACGTGATTCTGGACGACCGTGGCGAGCGTCCGGGCGTGATGTTCGCCGACTGGGAACTGATCGGTGTGCCGCATCGCGTGGTGATCGGCGACCGCGGCCTGAAGGAAGGGAAGATCGAGTATCAGGGCCGTCGCGACGAGCAGGCGCAACTGCTCGACGCCGCGTCGGTGGCCGAGGTGGTCGCCGGCAAGGTGCGCGCCGCCAAGGCGGTCTGAGTTCCTGGCATCGGTCCGGGAGGGGCGTCTCGCTTCTCCTGCTTCTCCAGCACCTCCCGGCGCGCATGGCAATCCCCGACGGCAGTCGCCCCCGCGGCTGCCGTTGTCTTATCTGCAAGCGATCCGCGCATGGAATACACCTTCGCATCGGCCACGGTACTGCTGCTGCTCATCACCGATCCGTTCGGCAATATCCCGATCTTCGTGAACGCGCTGAAAAACGTGCCCGCCCATCGGCGCCCACGCGTGATCGTGCGCGAGGTGATGATCGCCTTCGCGATCCTGCTGCTGTTCATGCTGGTGGGCGAGCGCTTTCTGCGCATGATGAGTCTCACCGACTTGTCGCTGCAACTCGCCGGCGGCATCGTGCTTTTCCTGATCGCCCTGCGCATGATCTTTCCCCGCCCCGACCAGGGCTCGTTGCCCGACGCGGGCGAGCCGCTCATCGTCCCGCTGGCGATTCCGGCGCTCGCCGGGCCTTCCGCGCTTGCCACGGTCATGCTGCTCGTGTCGCAGCAACCCGGTCGCATGGTCGAGTGGATCACCGCGCTGTGCGTGACGATGGCCGTGTGCGCGGTGGTTTTGCTGCTAGCCGATCGTATCGAGCGCTGGGTCGGCTCGCGCGTGGTCGCGGCCTTCGAGCGGCTCATGGGACTGATTCTGGTGGCGATCTCGGTCGAGATGATCCTCAAGGGCGTGAAGGTCTTCGTGCATCAGTTCTGAGACCTCGCGTATGGCCACGCGCCGCCCGGTGAGGTGGGAAATCGGAAGATCGGCAATGAAAAAGGGGCCTCTCGCAAGGCCCCTTTTGCTTCGTTCCCGGGACGATGTCCCGCCACGCTCAGCGCGGTGTCGTGAGCGCGCGGATCGACGGCAGGTTGCGCCAGTAGCCCTTGGCATCCATGCCGCAGCCGAAGACATAGCGATCGGGCACGGTGAAGCCGCAGAAGTCGGGGTGCGACGGCTTGTCCTTGGTCAGGATCTTCTCGCACAGCACGGCGCTGTAGAACTTCGACGCCCCCATCTCGAGGATCCGGTCGCGAATGGCGGCCATGGTGGCGCCCTCGTCGAGGATATCGTCGAGCACGAGCACCACGCGATCACGCACCGAGTCGCGCGGCGCCACGCGCCACTGCATGGCCCCGCCGGTGGTGGTGTTGTTGTACCGCGAGAGGTGGATGTAGTCGAACTCCAGCGGGAAATCCAGCCGCGGGAGCAGCATGCCGGTGAAGACGGCCGCGCCGCCCATGACCGACAGCACCATCGGGAACTCGTCGCCGATGGCGTCCTTGATGGCCTTGGCCATCGTGTCGACGGAGCGGTTCACCTGCTCGGCGGTGACGATTTCTTCGGAATTGCGGAATACTTCGAGGGCTTCTTCGCGGTTCATATGGGGCGACCCTGTGGAACGTGTTGCGGGGATGTCGCTAATGGCGGCCCGGAGTATAGCCGGAAAACCCGGCGCTACGTCCGGACCGCGGCCGGATGCGCAAAGATCAGCGCATGCCGGGCATCATGCCCTTCATGCTGCGCATCATCTTCATCATGCCACCGCCCTTGAGCTTCTTCATCATGGTGCGCATCTGGTCGTACTGATTGAGCATGCGGTTGACTTCCTGCACCTGCACCCCGGCGCCGGCGGCGATGCGACGCTTGCGGCTCGCCTTGATGAGTTCCGGCTTTGCGCGCTCCGCGGGGGTCATCGAATTGATGATGCCTTCCATGCGGCGCACCTGCTTCTCGGCCTGGTCCATGTTCGTCTGGCTGGCAGCGGCCTGGAACTGCGCGGGCAGCTTGTCCATGAGCGACGACAGGCCGCCCATCTTCTTCATCTGGCCGATCTGCGCCTTGAAGTCGTTCAGGTCGAAGTCGCCGCCCTTCTTGACCTTGTCGGCGAGCTTTTGTGCGGCCTGCACGTCCACACCGCGCTGCGCTTCCTCGACGAGCGCGAGAATGTCGCCCATGCCGAGAATCCGGTTCGCCATGCGATCCGGGTAGAAGACTTCGAGGCCGTCGAGCTTTTCGCCCACGCCAACGAACTTGATCGGCTTGCCCGTGATGTGGCGCACCGACAGCGCGGCGCCGCCGCGCGAGTCGCCGTCGAGCTTGGTGAGCACCACGCCGGTGAGCGGCAGCGCGTCGTTGAACGCGCGCGCGGTGTTCACGGCGTCCTGACCCAGCATGGCGTCCACGACGAAGAGTGTCTCGATCGGCTTGAGTTCGGCGTGCAGGGCGCTAATCTCCTGCATCATCGCTTCGTCGATACCCAGACGACCGGCCGTATCCACGAGCAGCACGTCATGATGGTGACGACGCGCCCAGTCCACGGCTGCACGGGCGATGTCGACCGGCTTCTGGTCGGGTTGCGACGGGAAGAAGTCGGCGTCGACCTGCTGCGTGACCGTCTCGAGCTGGGCGATGGCGGCGGGGCGGTAGACGTCGGTGGAGACCGTCAGCACCTTTTTCTTCTGGCCGCGCAGCAGCTTGGCGAGCTTGCCGACGGTGGTGGTCTTGCCGGCGCCCTGCAGACCGGCCATCAGAATGATGGCGGGCGGGGTTGTGGCGAGATTGAGCTCGGCGGCACGACCTTCGTAGTCGCCGCCCATGAGCGCGGTCAGCTCGCGCTGCACCACGCCGACGAGCGCCTGGCCCGGCGAGAGGCTGGAGAGGACTTCCTCCCCCAGGGCCTTTTCCTTGACCTTGGCGATGAAATCGCGGACCACCGGCAGGGCGACGTCGGCCTCGAGCAGGGCGAGACGCACTTCGCGCAGCATTTCCTGCGTGTTGGCCTCGGTCAGGCGGGCTTCGCCGCGCAACGTCTTGACGACCTTGGCGAGGCGCGTAGTGAGATTGTCGAGCATGAAACGTATCCAGTAAAACCTGCAAGTGGCCCGGTTCGGCCCCGCCCGCGGACCGCGACCGGCTGCCGGCGGGCGGAAGCGGGGAAGTCGGCGGGGACGGCAGCGCGCCCGTCATGGGCTGGTGTAAACTTCAAACATGACTATTTTACTGTATGCGCTGACCGCCATCCTCTACGCCGGGTTGGCGGTTTGTTCGTGGCAAGGGTATCGACGCGACGCCGCGCTCGCACTCGCGGGCGGGGAGGTCGCGCCTGCGCCGGTCACGGGCACCGCGTCGCGCTGGCCGATGCAGCTCTCGCTGTTCGCCGTGCTCGTGTTGCACGGGGTGCTGCTGCATCAGACGATCTTCCGCGCCGACAGCATGCACTTCGGTTTTGCGTACATGCTCTCGGCGATGTTGTGGCTGTCGGTCGGGATCTACTGGATCGAGAGTTTCTTCTTTCCGCTCGACAGCCTGCGTCTGATGGTCACACCCGTGGCGGCCGTGGCGTGCCTGTTACCGATGATTTTTCCGGATGTGCGCATTCTGGGCTTCGCGGCCGAACCGATTTTCAAGGCGCATTTCATCATCGCGAACATGGCCTACGGACTGTTCGCGCTGGCGGCACTGCACGCATTGCTGATGATCTACGCCGAGCGGCAACTTCACCCGTCGCGCAGCGGCGAGGCAACCGGATGGCTCTCGCGCTGGCTCGAGACACTGCCGCCGCTGCTCACGATGGAAAAACTGCTGTTCCGGCTCATCGGTGCCGGGTTCGTGTTGCTGACCCTGACGCTGGTCTCCGGAGTGATGTTTTCCGAGGCGCTGTTCGGGCGCGCGGTGCGTATCGACCACAAAACCGTGTTCGCGGTGGTGTCGTGGCTGATGTTCGGCGCGGTGCTGCTGGGCCGGCACTTTTACGGGTGGCGCGGCAAGGTCGCGCTGCGTTGGGTTCTGGCGTCGTTCGTGGCGCTGCTGCTGGCGTATGTCGGCTCTCGCTTCGTGCTTGAGGTGGTGCTGCATCGCATGACGGAGACTTGAGGCGCGATGCGCAATATCCTGCTGTTACTGCTTTTGTTGATTGCGGGCACCTGGTGGATGCGAAACAACGAGCGCAAGCGCAATGCACGGGATGCGCGCATGCGGGCGTCGTCACCCAACGGCGCCGGCGCGCCGCCGCGTCAGTCGTTGCCGCCTGCCGAGCGCATGGTGCGTTGCAGCGAGTGCGACACCTATCTTCCCGAGAGTGATGCCGTCTCCGGCGCCGACGGCAAGCATTTTTGCAGCGGCGCGCATCGCGATGCGTACCTCGCGCGCGAACACCGCGTCTGAAAGCCGCCGCGCGGCCAGAGCGCGCGGCGAGCGTCCCGATGTCTCCCGGGGTTCGCGACAACCTTCATCCAGATTTCGTCACTTTCTCGCGGTCGTCCCGCAGGGGCGGCTTGCGCATGCCTGTCGCATGCACTAAAACACAGTTACCGGCCCCGTCTACAAGAACGACAACAAGGGGGCGACGACAGGAGGGCGCGACATGCTAATGCGCAGACGGATGTATTTCCTTCTCCCGGATCTGGCCAGTGCGCAGCGCACGATGAGCGACTTGCTGCTCGCACGGATCGAGGAGCGTCACATCCACTTCATGGCACGTGACGAAATGGACCTGGAGGGACTGCACGAGGCCAACCTGCTGCAGACGTCCGATATCGTGCACGGCGCCGAAGCCGGGCTCGTGATCGGCGGTTTCTGCGGTCTGGCGGTCGGTGCGGTCGCGGCGTTTTTCCCCATCGTGGGCACACGTCCCCAGTGGGAATTGATGATCGTGACGGCGCCGCTTGGCGCGCTCTTCGGCGCGTGGGTGTCGAGCATGATCGGTGTCTCGGTGCCGAACTCGCGGCTCAAGACGTTCCGCGAACCGCTCGAGCGCGGCATGATCCTGCTCATGGTGGATGTGCGCGACAGCCGCGTCGACGAGATTCGCGACATGCTCAAGGCGCATCACCCGGAAGCGCACATGGAAGGGGTCGAGGCGGCGATTCCGGCATTCCCCTGATCGGTTTACAGTTTGAGACAAGCGAGGCAAGCGCATCGACAGTGAACGGCGTCACGCAGCGCACGAGTGTTACCGGCCGGCAACGGCCCAGGGCGCCGCACCTGTGAGCGGCGCGGGATGGTGCGCGTGTCGTACGACACGAGAGCAACGCCATCCCCGGGCGTGGTCACGCCCATGGAAGCCTCTCGGCCAGGTCGGGCGAGGGGCTTCTGCTTTGCCGGACGTTGCAGGCTGGCGGGGAAGTGCGCCTGCCGCCCCAGCGCTGGACGTGGCCGTCGGTCGCGACGAGCGCCGCTGCGCGAGGACACCGCCGCAAGCGCCCGCACGCGGCACGACGCGCCGGATGATCCCGGATGTCGGGGAAAGCGGTGAACGCGGTGAACGCCGGCCCGGGTTCGTCCGGGCCGTGAGCCGACGGCGTCACGTCAAGTGGGCTACAATGGCGCCCCTCGCTCTACGGGAGTTCGTGGTGCCCGTCATGCTCCAGTCATCTGCGTCCCCTAACTTTTTGCCCCGGTCGCGTGCGCACGCCGCGCGTCGCCTCCCGCTTGCGCGAGGTGCCGTATGAACGCGCCGCGCGACCTGCCCGTGCTCACGCTCGACGCCGGCGGCTGGGTCGTCGAGGCCGAGCGTCTGCCGTCGCCCAACTTCGACACGCGGCCGCCCGGAATGCTGACGGACCTGCTCGTGGTGCACAACATCTCGTTGCCGCCGGGGCAATTCGGGGGTGGCGAGATCGCGGCGTTCTTTCAGAACCGGCTCGATCACGATGCCCATCCGTTCTTCGACGAGATTCGCGGTGTGCACGTCTCGTCGCATTTCCTCGTGAGGCGCGATGGTGCGTTGCAGCAGTTCGTGTCGTGCAATGCGCGGGCCTGGCATGCCGGTGCGTCGGCGTTCGAAGGACGCACGCGCTGTAACGATTTCTCGATCGGGGTGGAGCTCGAGGGCACCGACGACCTGCCGTTCACCGAGGCGCAGTATGTAACGTTGGCGGCGCTCACGCGCGTCTTGCGTGAGCATTATCCGATTCAAGCCGTGGCCGGACACGCCGATATCGCACCGGGGCGCAAGACGGACCCGGGGCCGCACTTCGAGTGGCGGCGATTGCGCGAAATGGCGGACCTGGCGCCGGAAGCGTTGCCGTTTCAGGCAACGGATTAACCCGATGACGCGGTAGGTTTTGCTTGACAGGGCGATGCCACGGGCCTTCCCGGGGATCAAATTTTCAGGTTTGCGGAGTGCGTCATCTCCACTATACTTAGTGCCAATTCCGGTGCTGACCACTATATGTAGTGGTTGATGTGAAGTCCGGCACCGGATGCAGTAACCATCAATACCGTGCTTGTCCCGCGGCGTTTTGTGGGGCGGCGCAGCAGCAAAGCCGTGCAGCGGACACCTCGAACCCTTGGCCGTCCGTCGGTCGTGCGGTGTTCAGCACTTCGCTCCATCGGCGCCCCCAGGGCGTATTTTTGCCGGTCGTGAAACTGGTAGAGACGCGCTAACAGCACCATCTCATTGGAACGGGAGTTTTTACATGCAGACTAACGAAAACCTCACCCGCCCGAACCCGACGCCCGCCGCGACGACCGGCACCGGCCCGGGTGCGTCGGCGCCCCAGACGACGGGTGCCTTCGAGCCGGCGACCAACGCCGACTTCAAAGTGATTCGACGCAACGGCGCGGTGGTGGGTTTCGAGCCGTCGAAGATCGCGATCGCCGTGACCAAGGCGTTCCTCGCCGTGAACGGCGGTCAGGGCGCGGCGTCGGCACGTGTTCGCGAGCTCGTGGAGCAACTGACGCAGAACGTCGTGCGCGCGCTGATGCGCAGCCGCCCGAACGGCGGCACGTTCCACATCGAAGACATTCAGGATCAGGTCGAACTCGCGCTCATGCGTGAAGGCGAGCACAACGTGGCCCGCGCCTACGTGCTGTATCGCGAGAAGCGCGCGCAGGAGCGTGCTCACGCGGTCGAGGCCGCGCCCGAAGCCGCCGCGCCCGACATGCCGGTGCTGCATGTCACCGACAATGGCGTGTCGCGCCCGCTCGACATGGCCGCGCTGCGTGGCGTGGTGCAGGCCGCCTGCGAGAACCTCGGCAATGAAGTCGACGCCGAGCCGATCCTGACCGAAACCATCAAGAACCTGTACGACGGCGTGCCGCTGTCGCAGGTTTACGACTCGGCGATCCTCGCCTCGCGTACGCTCATCGAGAAGGAGCCGGCGTACAGCCAGGTCACCGCTCGTATCCTGATGCACACGATCCGCCGCGAGATTCTCGGCGAGGAAGTGCTGCAGGGCGACATGGCCGCGCGCTACATCGATTACTTCCCGCGCTTCATCAAGCAGGGTGTCGAGGCCGAGCTGCTCGACGAGCAACTGCTCTCGTACGATCTGGCCAAGCTGGCCGCCGCGCTCGACGCCAACCGCGACCTGCAATTCAACTACCTCGGCCTGCAGACGCTGTACGACCGTTACTTCCTGCACATCGACGGTCATCGCATCGAAATGCCGCAGGCGTTCTACATGCGTGTGGCCATGGGGCTGGCGCTGAACGAAGTCGAACGCGAAGCGCGTGCGATCGAGTTCTACCAGATCCTGTCGAGCTTCGATTTCATGAGCTCGACGCCCACGCTGTTCAACTCGGGCACGCGCCGCTCGCAGCTCTCGTCGTGCTACCTCACGACCGTCTCGGACGATCTGGAGGGCATTTACGAAGCGCTCAAGGAAAACGCGCTGCTCTCGAAGTTCGCCGGCGGTCTGGGCAACGACTGGACGCAGGTGCGCGCGCTCGGCTCGCACATCAAGGGCACGAACGGCAAGAGCCAGGGCGTGGTGCCGTTCCTGAAGGTGGTCAACGACACGGCCGTGGCCGTGAACCAGGGCGGCAAGCGCAAGGGCGCGGTGTGCGCCTATCTGGAAACGTGGCACCTGGACATCGAGGAATTCCTCGAGCTGCGCAAGAACACCGGCGACGACCGTCGACGCACGCACGACATGAACACGGCGAACTGGATTCCCGATCTGTTCATGAAGCGCGTGATGGAAGGCGCCGAGTGGACGCTGTTCTCGCCGTCGACCTGCCCGGACCTGCACGACAAGTACGGCAAGGCCTTCGAGCAGGCGTACACCGCCTATGAAGAGAAGGCGGCGCGCGGCGAAATCAAGCTGTTCAAGAAGATTCCGGCGCAGGCGCTCTGGCGCAAGATGCTGGGCATGCTGTTCGAGACCGGCCATCCGTGGATCACGTTCAAGGATCCGTGCAACATCCGCTCGCCGCAGCAGCACGTGGGCGTGGTGCACTCGTCGAACCTGTGCACGGAAATCACGCTGAACACGAGCGAGACCGAAATCGCCGTGTGCAACCTCGGCTCGGTCAACCTCGTGGCTCACCTGAAGCAGACCGCCAACGGCTACGAGCTCGATCACGAGAAGTTGCAGCGCACCATTCGCGTGGCGATGCGCATGCTCGACAACGTGATCGACATCAACTACTACGCGGTGACGAAGGCGCGCAATTCGAATCTGCATCACCGTCCGGTGGGCATGGGCATCATGGGCTTCCAGGACTGCCTGCACCTGCTGCGCACGCCGTATGCGTCCAATGCCGCCGTCGAGTTCGCCGATCGTTCGATGGAAGCCGTGTGCTACTACGCCTACTGGGCGTCGACCGAGCTGGCCAAGGAGCGCGGCCAGTATTCGTCGTACAAGGGGTCGCTGTGGGATCGCGGCATCCTGCCGCAAGACTCGCTCAAGCTGCTGGCCGAAGAGCGCGGCGGCTACGTTGACGTCGACCTGTCGAGTTCGCTCGACTGGGACAGCCTGCGCAAGCACATCGCCGCGCACGGCATGCGCAACTCGAACTGCGTGGCCATCGCGCCGACGGCAACGATCTCGAACATCATCGGCGTGTCGGCCTGCATCGAACCGACGTTCCAGAACCTGTACGTGAAGTCGAACCTCTCGGGCGAATTCACGGTGGTCAACGAGTACCTGGTGCGTGACCTGAAGGCCCGCGGTCTGTGGGATGAAGTGATGGTCGCCGACCTGAAGTATTTCGATGGTTCGCTCTCGCGTATCGACCGTGTGCCGGCCGACCTGCGCGAGATCTATGCCACGGCGTTCGAAGTCGAGCCGAAGTGGCTGGTCGAGGCGGCGTCGCGTCGTCAGAAGTGGATCGATCAGGCCCAGTCGCTCAACATCTACATGGCCGGCGCTTCGGGCAAGAAGCTCGACGAGACGTACAAGCTGGCATGGACGCGCGGCCTGAAGACCACGTATTACCTCCGGACGATGGCCGCAACGCACGTCGAGAAGTCGACGGTGAGCCACGGTGCGCTGAACGCGGTGCCGAGCTCGGGTGGTATGTCGGGTGGTTTCTCGGCCGAACCGAGCGCGCCGCTCTCGCCGCTGGCCCAGCCGATGCCGGACGCCGAAGGCGCGGTCTGCACGATGCGCCCGGGCGACCCCGGCTTCGACGAGTGCGAAGCCTGCCAGTAAGCTGAGGCCTGCGCCTGGCGCACCGGGGCGGCGTGCACGTTGTCTCCCCGGTCGGAAAAAACCCCGTCGGCCCGCAAGGGCGACGGGGTTTTTTCTTGCCTTCGCCCGAGCGTCAGGCCAGATCGATGCGCATCGTCAGATCGAGTGTCTGGCCGTGCGCGATGACAACGTGATCGTGGTCGAACTCGCCCACGCGATGCGTGGACGGCTCCAGGCACAGGTAGGGGCGACCCGCCGGCGAGTGCACCACGAGCCACGGTGCGTCGCTGCTGCGCACCGTGGCCGAGCGCAGGCCGCCGGCGTAGTCGATGCGGGCATCGAAGCGCCCGGAACCGGAGGGCGCTTCGGCGAACCACGTCGAGCGGCCCTCCATGTCGAGCCCGCCGCCGACGGACACCACCTCGATGGCGCCCACGTGGATGCGTTGCTCGCTCGGCCATCTCACGTCTTCGGAGGGCGAATGCCAGACGGCCTCCGATTCGAACGTCAGCCGCGCGCCGGCCGGCCAGCGGAAGTAGGGATGCAGACCGAGCCCCCCCGGCATGGCGTCGGCGGACAGATTGGTGAGCGAGAGCTGCATGTCGACGCCCTGCGCGTCGAGCGTGACCGACAGGTACGCCTGATAGTGCCAGGGCCACTCGGGCTGGGCGGGGCAGTCGAGTTGCAGCACGCAGCAGTGGGGACTTTCGTCGACGACCTCCCACTCGCGGCGCAGCCCCCAGCCGTGCAGCGAACTCGACGCCGCCGGCTGCTCGCGAACGGTGATCGTGCGATCGCGCCAGTGCAGCCTGTCGTCGCGCAGCATATTGGTATACGGAAGCATCGGAAACGCGCCGGCCTTCGGCCACTCGTCCGACGGGAACGGGTCGTTGCCGAGCGGGACCAGGTAATCGAACAGATCGCCGCGCGTGTCGCGGCGCGCGAGCCGCGAGAGGCGGCCGCCGGCGCCCGGCTGTACCTCGGCAAGGAGCGCGCCGCTGGTCAGGCGAATCGGTTTGCCGGGGCTGAGGACGAGCGGTGTCGGGCCGGGTGATGGCGGCAAGGCGGAAGGTGAGTCGCTGGGTGTCGGCGGGATATTCGCCGGTCGGCCGTCGTGGCCTGCGGAAGTCATCGTCGGTATCTCCTTCGTCTGCGCGGTGAAGTCGCATGCGCCGCAATCTGTCGTGCCGGCTGTCCATGCGGTGGCGCTCGCTCACAAGGATACGCCAATGTCGCGCTGCGCCATTTCGACGCGTGCGCACCGCTGTCGCGCGACGGCGTTTCATGGCAAGATGCCGGTCCCGCGAGAATGCCCGGGGGGCACGAGGGGAAACCCGTCTAACACTAGGTATAGTGGTCGTTGTGCGGCACGGCACTATATGTAGTGTTGCGTGCTGGAATGAGTGACATAATTGTGCTAAATTGGAGACGTTCAATTCGACGTCGGGAGGACATGATGTTGTTACCGCTCTCGCGTCGACGTTGTTGTTCAACATTGCGCATCAGCGCATCTGCATTACCCCCGAAACACGGCAATTTTTCCGGCGAACCCGATGGACGTCATGCACGTTACGCCACCGGCGACGAGTTGTCGGTCGCCGGATCGCAAATTTTTCGTCAGCCTTCGAACCCGAACGGCTGATCTGTCACTTCGGCGGTGCACGTTAGCGCGTGTATCGCATCAACCTGAACGGACTGAGACCCTATGCTGAACTGGGAAGAAGACACCACTGCCAAATCGCCGGCTCCGGCCGCCGCTCCGAGCCCGGCCGCTGCGCCTGCGTCGAACATCCTCGGCACCCAGGGGGATACCCCGAGTGTGATCGCCTCGCAGTCGACGCGTCGCGTGAGCGCCTCGGACAAGCGCGTGATCAACGGCACGACGGACGTGAACCAGCTGGTGCCGTTCAAGTACAAGTGGGCCTGGGAGAAGTATCTCGCCGGCTGCGCGAACCACTGGATGCCGCAGGAAATCAACATGTCGCGCGACATCGCCCTGTGGAAGGACCCGAACGGTCTGACCGAGGACGAGCGCCGCATCATCAAGCGCAACCTCGGCTTCTTCGTGACGGCCGACTCGCTCGCCGCGAACAACATCGTGCTGGGCACCTATCGCCACATCACCGCGCCGGAGTGCCGCCAGTTCCTGCTGCGCCAGGCGTTCGAAGAGGCCATCCACACGCACGCGTATCAGTACATCGTCGAGAGCCTGGGCCTGGACGAAGGCGAGATCTTCAACGCCTATCATGAAGTGCCGTCGATTCGCGACAAGGACGAGTTCCTGCTGCCGTTCATCGAGGTGGTCGCCGATCCGTCGTTCCAGACGGGCACGCAGGAAGCCGACCAGAAGCTGCTGCGCTCGCTGATCGTCTTCGCCTGCATCATGGAAGGTCTGTTCTTCTACGTCGGCTTCACGCAGATCCTCGCACTGGGTCGCCAGAACAAGATGACCGGCGCCGCGGAGCAGTATCAGTACATCCTGCGCGACGAGTCGATGCACTGCAACTTCGGCATCGACCTGATCAACCAGGTGAAGCTGGAAAACCCGAACCTGTGGACGCCGGAGTTCCGCGAGGAGATCCGCGAGCTGTTCAAGAAGGCCGTCGAGCTCGAGTATCGCTATGCCGAAGACACGATGCCGCGCGGCGTGCTTGGTCTGAATGCGGGCATGTTCAAGAGCTATCTGCGCTTCATCGCGAACCGTCGCTGCGCACAAATCGGTCTCGAGGCACTCTTCCCGAACGAAGAAAATCCGTTCCCGTGGATGAGTGAGATGATCGATCTGAAGAAGGAGCGCAACTTCTTCGAGACGCGAGTGATCGAGTACCAGACCGGTGGCGCGCTGAGCTGGGACTGAGTGGTTGCAGTGAAATGGGTGCTCGCTGTAACGCGAGCATCCATGCGGGTTTCGAGAGCGTGGTGTGTGCGTGTCGAGCACACGTGACTGGCAGCAAGAGAAGAAAAGAGAACGCGCACGTCACACACATCATCGTCTCACTCACCTCGCTCGCGTCGCTGTCGTCGAGCTTCGCATGCGCTTCATGTGCATCGACACACCGGCGCGATGTGCATCAAATACAACAGATTGACTTCTTCGGTGCGAACGATGTGCGCTTTTTTACGCACAAAGTATTAACATCGCATCACAAAAGAATTATTATTCGCTCAAATAAATTGCAGTCTCGATGAACTCACGAAAGCACTCGCTGCTTTCCTCCCGCGACAGAGAGCTGGTAGTTACGGAGCGTAAAAACCTTGGTGCATAGCAAGCAGTATCGCTTATCCGCTATCGCAATCTCCTCCATCCCGATGACGGGACAGGCAAGCTACCCCCCGAAGAATCTGGCGAATCCCCTTTCTCAAGACATTCGAATTGCTGGCGGCAATGTCGCCGGCAATTTTTTTGCGCGCTTGACCACTCATGGTCAGCGTCATGCGCGCAGCGCCGAATTCATTAGCGTAAGCCGTCGAAGTCCGATGCGTACGCCGATGAATAGCCCGCTCGCCGGCGGTTTCCGCACGGTGGTCGGGTTTCCTTCTCAGGTGGTTATGTTTGAGTGATCTCTCACGTTAAGGAGCAAAGTGATGGCTACTACTGCTAAGAAAAAACCCGCAGCAAAGAAGGCTGTTGCCAAGAAGCCGGTAGCAAAGAAGGCTGCTGCCGCCAAGAAGCCGGTCGCGAAGAAGGCTGTGGCCGCCAAGAAGCCGGTCGCGAAGAAGGCCGCCGCCGCGAAGAAGCCGGCAGCGAAGAAGGTTGCCGCCAAGAAGCCGGTCGCCAAGAAGGCAGCGGTGAAGAAGGTTGCCGCCAAGAAGCCGGTTGCCAAGAAGGCAGCGGTGAA
>NZ_AYXJ01000016.1:0-98088 GCF_000681415.1 Pandoraea sp. E26 | reverse complement strand
ATCGGTGGCGCTTTGCTTTTGAGGCCAACGCGGCACGCAGGCGCCTGGCGCTTGGCGCCTAACGCGCCACGCGGTACGCGATACGAAACCCTCCCCAGTGACGGCCGTTCACGTAGATCGGCGCCGACGCGTCCTTCATCACCACGAACTCCCCGCCTCCCATATCGCGCCGATACGTCTGCAGCAGCAATGGCTTGGTGTTGCGACCGGCCGCGGAGCCCGTACGGTCGTTGAACAACCGCCGGTTGCGGCAATGCGCCGCGTTCCATACGGGATCGTTGGTCGGCGTCTGCGAGAACTTGCGGTTGTGCGTTGGCAGATAGCCGTTCTCGTCGACGGCCGCGCAAAAGGCGATGCGCTCGTTCAGCGCGAGCAACGGTTCCTGAATGGCGGGCAGCGTCTCGTCGGTAAATCGCGTGAAACGGGCCATCAACTGCTGCGGATTGGAGCCGGGAATCGGTTCGTAGCTGCGATCGAACAACTCCTGCTCGCTGATTCGCCCCTTGGCCAGCGCCGCCTCGAAGCTCTCGCCGACTTGCCGCGCGGCGCGCCGCACGGCCCGGATGAACGGCGTGTCTTCCGTCTCGACATCCGCTTCGGCGATGAGCCCGATCAAGTGTTCCGAGACGGACAGCAAGCCGTTGATTCGCTCGCGCGCGCGCTCGACGTGTTCGGCCGAATGCGTGACGCCGTCAGCCATTTCGTCGACATGCGAGGCCAGCGTCGTGCACTCCGTTTCGATGGCTTCGCTGACCTGTGCAATCTGTCCCGCCTGACGATCGAACGTATCGAGCGCGGTACCCGCCGTCTCGATCACGCTCGCGATGGCGCGTGTGCCTTCCCGGGCGTCGTTCGCGCGGGCGACGTTGGCGTTGCTCTCGCGCATGAGCCGCTCGGTGCGCTCGCCCAATGCGGCGAGCGTGTGTTCGATCTGTTGCGTCGCTTCGGCGGTTTTGCTGGCGAGCAGTTTGACCTCGGTGGCCACGACCGCGAAGCTGCGGCCGGCCACCCCCGCGCGCGCCGCTTCGATGGCGGCATTGAGCGCCAACAGATTGGTTTGCCTGGCGATGACCGAGATACCTTCGGCAACCTTGCCGACATGATCGAGCGCTTCGCGCAGCCCGGCGATTTCGTCGGCCATGCCCGAGACGCCTTCCACGAGACCGTGGATCGATGCCAGCGAAGCGTGCGCGGTGTCGCGCGACGCCGCGATCTCGGCGCTGGCGCGATCCGCCACATCGCGGGCGTCTCGCGCGGCGGACGCAATGCGCTGATTCCCTTCACTGGTGTCGGCGGCAGCGCGGCGCAGTTCCTGGAACACTTCGGCCTGCCGTTTGATGCGCACCGCGATCTCGTCGACATTACCGGCGATGTCGCACAGTTCCACGCCGAGCGTACCGGCGTTGGTGGCCACCTCGTTCATGATGTTGACGGTCTGCGCGGCTCCCCTTGTGCGCGTGAATAGCCCCATCGTCAGTCTCCTCGCGTCTCTGATCTGCTTGTTATGACGAGGGCGCGAGCGCCGCCGGTACGGCGAGAACCGCCAGGCACACCGGGTAGACGTCTGCGCCGCACGCCGGCGCTTTCTTGCGCCGAGTGTCGAAAAGTATAACGGGAGAAAAAACGGCCGACTTGAGGGTTTCCTCTCGTTTTCCCGGCCCCGCTTCCCCCTCGCGCCCCGGCACGGGGCGACGCGCGTTGGCACTTTTCGACGTTGTCCGAGCACCCTCTCACGCACGGCTTACGCCGGACTTACTGCGTGGACTGACTACGCGTCGCGCCCCGTTGACGCACCGATCGCCACGCGCAGCGCATCGCCCACCGCGCGCACGAGCGCGCCGGCGTCGCGGCGATGCAGCAATGCGACTTCGCTGCTCGCGCTTTCGTCGTCGAGCGCCACGCGGTGCACTTGTGCACCGGCGAGCGCACCGAGGCTCTCCGGCACGATAGCCACACCGAAGCCCGCGGCCACCAGATCCACGAGCGTCGCCTTGCGCGACGTGGCGGCAGCCGCCCGAGGGAAGAAGCCATGCTGCTGGCACAGTTGTGCCACGCGATAGCTGAGTCCGCCGCGCTCGCGATGCGGCACGGAGACGAAAGGTTCGGCCGCCAGCGCCGCCACACTGACCGAGGTTTTCCCCACGAGGGCATGATGGGCCGGCACGAGCAATTGCAGGCGCTCCCGCGCAACGACCTCGCACACGATCGACGGCGCGGGACGCAGCACCGGCAGCCGCACCAGTCCCAGATCGACGCGCCCGGCTTCGATCTCGTCCTGCTGCTGCTCGGACGACAGCGTCGAGACATCGACGCTCACCCCCGCATGAGCCTGCAAATGTGCATGAAGCGCGGCGGGCAGCGCGCCGGCGAAGGGCACCGAGCTGGAATGCGCGAGCCGCACGGTGCCATGCTCGCCGCGCGCCACGCTGCGCGTGAGCGCCACGGAGCCGTCGAGGTCGGTGAGCACGCGCCGCGCCTCGCTCACGAACGTGCGCCCCGCCGGCGTGAGCGTCACGCCCTTCGACGAGCGCTCGAGCAACACCGCCTGAAGCTCGCGCTCGAGCTCCGATATCTGCCGGCTGAGCGCCGACTGTGCGACGAACAATCGCTCCGCGGCCGCGCTGAAGCCGCCTGCGTCTACCACTTCGAGGAAATACCGCAACTGCCGCAGCGACACCATGACCATGCCGTTTCGAGATCGAACATCGCCACATTCTATATTGGCGCGCATTAGCCTCGCCGCCCTATGCTGACGACGATCCCGCGCATGCCTGCGCGCCACTCGAACTCGCCAGCCCTCGCCCGTCACCATGCTCCCGATGCCGCTTCATCTCGTTCCCGACACAATCCTGGGCTCGCTGCTCGCCGCGCTTCCTTCCCCCGGGCATTGGGCGCTCATGAGCGCGGCGCTCGTCGTCGCGTACGTCATCTTCGGCATCGCCGGCTTCGGCACGGCACTCGTCGCCAGCCCTGTGCTTGCCTATGCCTTGCCCGTTGCGCAGATCGTGCCGATGCTCGCGCTGCTCGACTTCGGTGCCGCCTCGGGCAATGTGATGCGCAACGCGCGCGCAGCGGATGTGGCCGAACTGCGCCGGCTCTTACCGTCGATCGTCGCTGGCAGCCTCGTGGGGGGCGCGCTGCTGCTCACGTTGAAACCGGACATCCTGTTGCGCGCGCTGGGATGGTTCGTCTGCGCCTACGCCCTCTTTTCCCTGGCCGGACCGAAGGCGAAGTCACGACTCTCGCAGGCGTGGGCGATTCCGTTCGGCGCGCTGGGCGGTCTGTTCGGCGCCATGTTCGGCAGCGGCGGGTTTCTGTTCGCGATCTACCTCACGAGCCGTCTGGAGCGCGTCGAGGCCATGCGCATCACGCAGTCGACACTCATCGGCTTCAGTACCCTCGTGCGCGCCATGCTGTTCCTGATCGCCGGCGTCTACGCCAACGTGTCGATGCTCGCGACGGCCGCCTCCCTCGTGCCCGCCATGATCGCGGGAATGTGGCTCGGCAAGCACGTCACCCTGCGGCTCTCTCGCCAGCAGTTCGTGAGGCTCGTCAATATCGTCGTGCTCGCAGCCGGCATCGCGCTCCTGCTGCGCACTTGACGGACGAGCGGCCCAGCGCATGGGCGCCCCCGTTCGCTGGCGAGTGCGTGCCGAGCGTTGCAAACGGATATGCTGGCGACTTCCCCACCCGAGGTGTGCCCGTCATGCCCTCTGCCGCGCTCCCGGCTTTGCTCGTCTTCGGTGAAGCGCTCACCGACCTCATTCGTCAGCCGCACGGCGACGCCCGCCACTGGGTCAGTCGCGCGGGCGGCGCCTGCTGGAACGTGGCGCGCGTATGCGCCGCCATGGGGGTGCCGACGGGGTACGGTGGCGCGATCAGCACGCACGCGCCGTTCGGCACCGAGCTGCTCGCACTGACGCGTGCCGCCGGGCTCGACCCACGTTATGTCCAGCCGGTCGACGCCCCGCCGCTGGTCGCCGTGGTGCATCGGCACGATCCACCCGACTACTTCTTTCTCGGCAACGGTGCGGCCGATCTGGCCTTCGATCCGGCGGCCCTGCCGTCGGGCTGGCAAGACGCCGCACGCACGGCGCACTTCGGCTGCATCAGTCTCGTGCGCGAGCCGCTGGCAGGCACGTTGCTGGCGCTCGCGTCGTCATTGCACACGCGCGGCGTGACGATCAGCTTCGATCCGAATCTTCGCAACCTGATGGGGCCGGACTATCGTGCGACGTTTGCGCGAATGGCCGCGCTCGCCACGTGGCTCAAGCTTTCGGTCGAAGACCTGCGAGGACTCTATCCCGGTCGAACCGACGAGGACGCCCTTGCCGACGTCAGGCACATCGCCCCGCAAGTCCGAATATTGCTCACCGACGGCGAGCGCGGCATGCGCCTGTTGCTGCCCGGGGCCGAGGCGATTGCCCAGCCCGCCTACCGCGTGGACGTGGCGGATACCGTCGGCGCGGGCGACGCCGCCATCGGTGCATGGCTCGCGAGCCTGTCCCGCGCACCGGACGCCGCGCTGGCCCACCATCTGCGCCGTGCCGCGGCCGCCGCCGCGCTCGCCTGCACGCGCACGGGCGCGCACGCCCCGGACTGGCATGCGGTCGAAGCACTGATTCACGCGGCTCCCCGGGCGTGATCCGCACGCCGCCCCGGATCATCCATCCAGATTGTGGCTATGATGACACCCAATCATCACCATTTCCGATGGATTTACCATGACGCCTGACCAATTGCTGACCTTTGCGACCGTGGCCGAACTGGGCAACATCAGCCATGCGGCTCAGGCGCTCCATCTCTCTCAACCGGCGGTGTCGGGCCAGTTGCGACTGTTGCAGGAGTCGTTCGGCGAGCCGCTTTACCGGCGTGACGGTCGGGGAATCCGGCTCACCGCCGTGGGGGAGCAGGTCGCGGTATACGCCAACAAATTGCGGCAGGACTACCGCCAGGCGCTCACGCTGCGCGACAGTCTGCGCGGCATGGAAACCGGCGCGCTGCGCATCGGCGCGAGCACCACGCCCGCGAGCTACCTGCTGCCGTATGTCATTGCGGCGTTTCACCAGCGCTATCCGGCCGTCGCGCTCCACATCGTCGACGGCAACACGAGCGAGATCGTGGCGCAACTCGACCGGCTGGACGTGGCGTTCATCGAGGGCGCCGTGCCGCCGGGCCTGTCGCCGGAGATCGCGGTGCGGCCTTGGCGCGACGACGAGATCGTCGCCATTGCGCGGGCCGATCATCCGCTGGCACAGCATCCCGAGGGCGCGTCGCTGCAAAGCATCGCCGAGTACCCGTTGATTCTGCGCGAACCGGGATCCGGGGTGCGGGCGCTGGTGGCCCGGGCGTTCTCCGTGGCCGCGCTCACGCCGCGCGTCGCGCTGGAGCTGGCCGGCGTGGAAAGTATCAAGGAAGCCGTACGCGCGGGCATGGGCGTGGGATTCGTATCCGCGATGTCGATGCGCCACGAAGACGCGGCGCTCGCGGCGGTGCGTATCGACCCGCCACATGGGCTCAAGCGCCTGCTCACCGCACTCGTGCCGCACGCCGACGCGTTGTCGCGCCCCACCGAGCGCTTCCTCGCCCAATGCTTCGCGGGAGACGACACCGATTCGGCGGCCTTGCGGTGACACGCGGGAGCGACCCCATCGTACGCCCCGCGGCACTCGTCGCAACGCCCACCGGACCGGCGCGTCAGGCCGGGCTCCTACGGCCTCATTTGAAATCCCACGCCATCTGCTCGGCAACCGGGGTCGCCTCCGACGAGCGCACGCACACCTCCAGGTAGTCCGTCACCGACGGCGGCGCCGGGGTGCCTTCGGCGAGCAGGCGCCGGTTGTCGAAGACATAGTCGAGCGCCGCGAAGGATCCGTAGCGGCGCAACGCCTTGGCCATCAGACGGCTGTTGCCCTGCCCCAACTCGCTCGCGAGCCGCGGCGCGAGGCGGTCGATCTCGTCCGCCCCGACATGACGGAAGCGCTCGCCCAACGGCGCGACGCCCCGCGCCATGGCCAGCGCCGCTTCGATCTCACGGATCGTGCGCGCGCCGCCCTCGCCCGCCGACACGTGATAAAGGTCGTGGCGCAGGTGCGGCAGGAAGGCCAGGTCGATCAGCGCATCGGCGCAGAAATCGACCGGCACCACGTCGAGCCGGTCGTCGAGACCGCAGGTGAACGCCCCCAGCAACTGCACCATCCGGAACATCCAGAAGATGCTGCCCGACGGTTCGCACCCCAGCCGTGTGTGCCCCACCACGATCGACGGACGCGCCACGATCAGCGGCAGCCCCGGCCATTCGCGTCGCAGGCGACGCTCGGCTTCGGCCTTGGAGGCCGTGTAGGGCACGACCTGCCGGTCGGCACACGGCAGATCGTGCGATTCACGCACGAGCCCCGAAAGCGCATCGCCGCAGGCCATGGCGGTACCCACGTGCACGAAGCGTTCGAGCACCGGCGACGCGGCGACGGCACGCGCCAGCGCCAGCGTGCCGTTCACGTTGACGACGTCGAGCTTAGGGTGCGGCGAAAAGCTGGCGATCGCGCCCGCGTGGATCACGTGAGTGACGCGACGCATCCGTGGGTCGTCATCGAACGACACCGGATTCGCCAGGTCGCCGCACACGATGTTCGCTTCGGTCAGCGCAAGCCGATGCACCGGCGCCACACGGAAGCGATCCATCGCGGCGCGAACCCGCGAGAGTCCGTCGCTGCCGGTGCGTGCGCGCACGAGCAGCAGCAATGACGGGCCGAACCCGTCCTTCAGGAGCTGGGCGACGACGGCGCCGCCCACGAAACCGGTGCTTCCGGTAACGAGAATTCGCATGGCTGTGGCCTCACAAAGGCTGGAAGGTCAGGAACGCGGCGCGTGCTCAGAACGTGTAGTTCAGCGTTGCGGCGGCCTGGTAATTGGTCTTGTTGAATACGATGGGGCTCTTCGACGCATTGCCGGTGTAGCGCATCACGCCGCCGGCCACGTTTGTGCTCCAGTGCCTGGTGAACTTGTGCGTCCAGCTCGCCGTGAGACTCACGCCGTACAGCCCGCCACCGGCCGAGTACTGCCGATAGCCGGAATTCAGGCTTTGCGTCGGCGTCACGCCGAAATAGGTCTGCGCGTACTTGCCGCTCGCGAAGTGTGCGGCGGCGCCCACGGCGATCGAGTCTGCCGCCGACCGGTACACATCGCCGTCCACCGAGAAGCGATAGACGTTGCCGCGATCGCGATTGGACAGCGGGACATCGGCCGCCACACTGACGACCGCAATGTCGCCAATGGCATAGCCGGCTTGAAGCGTGGTGAACACCGAGCCTTTGATGTCCCCCATGCCACGCAGCTTGTTCGAGCCCGAGTCCAGCCCCCTGGCGCGATCCTTGCGGCCGCCGTCATACGCCATCGCGGCCGACAGGAAGAAGCCCTTCGGGAGGGAGAGCCGATACCCCACGCCCCCCAGGCCGACGAAAACCCCATAAGGCGTTTGCAGCGCGAGATTCAGCGCCGGGGTCGCACGATACTCGTCGCTGCCCATGTAGCGAGGCGACACACCGACACCGCCGCCGATCGTGAACTCGTAACCGCTCTCGGGTGCTTGCGAGGGAAGACTCTGATCGGGCTGAATGCCACTGTAGCGCGCTGGCTCGACCGCACCCGCGAGCGGCACGATAACGCAAAGCAGCAGGCCGGCGCCCGTCAGGCGCGGCAGATGTCGGGAGGTGCGTGCGAGGCGGTTCGGGCAAACGTTACAGCTTTTCATGGGACTCCTACAAAAATTCGGGGGATTTCGTTCGTCTTCGGCGGGGGGGGGCCAACGAATGCCACGCATGTTAGGCGCGATGCATTGCCATGGCTGTTACCCGATTTAGGAGAGTTGTGAACAAGTGTTTTCAATTGTTCGCAGGTTTGAAACGCCCGCCCGGCGGGGCGGCGGGGCAGTAGAATGCGCCTCGCGGGAGTGCCGCCGACCCTTCGCGGCACAGCACAAACAGGAAAAGGAATACGGCCATGTACCGTGTCTTGTTGGTCGAGGACGATGCGCGCCTGGCCGCGCTCGTCACCGAATATCTGCACGCCTACCGCTTCGAGGTGATGGTCGTGTCCAACGGCGCGCGCGCGCTCGAGCGTTTTCGTGCGTTCTCACCCGACATCGTGGTGCTCGATCTGATGCTGCCGGGCTTGGACGGCATGGAAATCTGCCGGCAATTGCGTGCCGTGAGCAGCACGCCGATCCTGATCCTCACGGCCCGCGAAGACACGTACGACCAGGTCGCCGGGCTTGAAGTGGGTGCCGACGACTACGTCGTGAAGCCGGTCGAGCCGCGCCTGCTGCTCGCCCGGCTGCGCGCGCTGCTGCGCCGGGTCGTGCCACCGGCCGAACCCGAGATCGGGTCCGACGACGGCATCGCCTTCGGCCAGCTGCGCATCGTGCCGCGCGACCGCATGGTGTTCTGGCGCGGCGCTCCGGTGGAGCTCAAGTCAAACGAGTTCAGCCTGTTGCTGATTCTGGCGCGCGGCGCCGGCCGTGTCGTGACCCGCGACGAGATCCTCCAGCAATTGCGCGGCATCGAGTTCGACGGCATCGACCGTACGGTCGACGTCGGCATCTACCGGTTGCGCAAGCGCTTCGAGGACACCGACGGCGAGCCGCAGCGCATCAAGACCGTCTGGGGGCGCGGCTATCTGTTCAGTCCGTCGGCGTGGGAGAGCTGAGCCATGTTTCGCATTCTTTTGAAGCTCTATGCGCTCGTCGCGATATCGCTGGTCGCCACCATCCTCATCATCAACCATGCGTTCGGCTACATCTTCTATGACGTGCTCAACCAGGCGTCGCAAAAGCAGTTGGGCGCGTACGCATGGCTCGTCAATGAGCGGATCAAGGCCCTGCCGGAGTCGCAATGGCCGGCCTTCATCGCGCAGCTGGAAAGCCACGGCAACGACAAATTCGAGATCAAGCCGCTCACCGACGTCGCCCTGCCGCGCGAGTACGCCCGCCAGGATCTCGAGGCCGGCAAAGTCGTTGCGACTGCAACGGACGGCGATCACTTTGCCATGCGCCTGGGCACTTCCGACTGGGCGCTGACCTCGGCAAGCGGCACGAGCACGGACTGGAATCTTCGGACCATCAACTATCTGGCCTACGCCGTGCTCGCATTGCTCACGCTCACGGCCGTGCTGACCTGGGTGCGGTGGTACTGGAACGACATGCAGGCCCTGAATCGGGCGGCGAGCCTGTTTGGCGAAGGCGACTTCACCGCGCGCGCCCGCGTCTCGCGTTTTTCCAACCTGACGGCACTCGTGCGGGTGTTCAACACCATGGCCGATCGCATCGAACGTTCGATCAAGACGCAAAAGGACATGATCAATGCGGTGTCGCACGAATTGCGCACGCCCATCGCCCGACTGGACTTCGGACTCGAGATCCTGCAACAGCGCCGCCACGAGCCCGACGCCAACGAGCGCATCAACGCGCTCAAGGGCGATATTCGCGAGCTTGACGAACTCGTCACGGAACTGCTCTCGCTCGCCCGCCTGGACCAGATCACGGCGCCTCCGGCGCGTCACGCGGTGTCGCTGCGCCTGATGTTCGACAGCCTGGCCGCAAATAGCACCGAGGTGCTCGCAGCCCGTTCCATTGCGCTCGATATCGCGGCCGAGCCCGGCGCGGACTGCGTCGAAGTCGAACCCAAGTTGCTCGCGCGTGCCGTGCAGAACCTGCTCAACAACGCCATGCGGCACACCACGCGGCGCATCGTTTGCGGCGCGAAGTCCTGCGACGGCGGCGACGTCATGATTTACGTGGACGATGATGGCGAAGGCGTGCCCGAGCCTGAGCGTGCACGCATCTTCGAACCGTTCCACCGCCTGGACAGCAGCCGCAATCGCGCCACCGGCGGCTTTGGCCTCGGGCTGGCGATCGTGCGGCGCATCGCCTTGTTACACGGGGGCAAGGTCGGTGTCGAGACCTCGCCGCTCGGCGGTGCGCGCTTCACCATCACGCTACCCGGACCGGCGCCGCGCTGATACGGCGCCTGCCCGGGCCTTCCCCGCGAACGCAACACCCGCGGCCGGCGATCGCATCGCCGGCCGCTTTCGTTACACGGTCCGCTTTGGCTGCGGTGGCTGCGGTGGCCGGGGTGCCCGGCGACGCCGGCCGCGTCGCCCGCGTCATGCACGCCGCGCACCTCGCGCAGGGAGAGCGCGTCGCACTTCGGACGACGACACATTGTCACGTCAGCGACATGTTGGCCGCTTACATTGGCGGCTCAATTTAATCCCAAAGAGGACCCTCATCATGAAACCCAACTTCCGCATCGCGGCGGTGGGGTGCTGCCTGGCGTTCGCCGGCAGCCTGCCCCTGCCCGCTCTGGCCCAGTCTCACGTTCAGCTCTACGGGCTGATCGACTCGGGCGTCGAATTCCTCACCAACGCCGACAAGAACGCCGCCGGCAGCACCGTCAACCTCACCCGCTTCACCTCGGGCAACCTCGCCGGTTCGCGCTGGGGTATCAAGGGCGCCGAAGACCTCGGCGGCGGCAACAAGGCCTTTTTCCTGCTCGAGAACGGCTTCAACCTCGGCAACGGTCAATCGCTGCAAGGCGGTCGCGAGTTCGGCCGTCTGGCCTATGTCGGCCTGTCGAACCGGTCGTTTGGCGCTTTCACCATCGGCCGCCAGGGCGGCGTGTTCCTCGACTGGGTGAGCAAGTTCAACCCGCTCAACAACGCCGTGTACGCGATCAAGATGCAGGACACGGCGTTCTCCGACCGGCTGGACAACAGCCTGCGCTACACCGGCAAGTTCGGCGGCGTGGAGGCCATGGTCCAGTACTCGAAAGGCTACGACGACGTGAACTTCGGGTCGGCGAGCACCACGCCGGGCGACAATCGCCGCGCGCAGGTCGTCGACGCCGGGGTGCGCTACGCCAGCGGCGCGCTGTCCTTCGTGATCGCCTACGATCAGAAGAACGGTGGCGCCACGTCGCCCAACGCCGCCATGACCGCGAAGGTCGGCGGCTACGAAGGCAACATCGACCGTCGCATTGCCGTCGCCGCGAAATACGCGCTGCAAAGCGTCGACCTCTTCGTGGGCTACCGCTACCTGAATGCCAAGGCCATCCATCTGTCGGCACTGAACAAAAGTCCTGTCGAAGCGTCGAGCTACTACTGGCTGGGTTCGACGTGGCATGCCATGCCCGCGCTCGACCTGTCGGCAACGGCCATGTACCAGGACTTCTACGGCACGAACCGCGACCCGCTGTCGTTCCAGGTCAGCGCCGACTACCGCTTCTCGAAGCGCACCGACGCCTACGTGAACCTCGGCTATGTGGTCAACCGCAACGGCTCCGATCTCGGCCTGAATGGTTTCGGCAGCAACGTGGTCGCCGGCAAGCATCAGTTCGGCACCATGGCCGGCATCAAGCACACCTTCTGATGACAGGCGACACTCGCGCCCCGTCGGCGCACGGCGTGTCGGTGTCGATACGCGCGCTGCACCAGCGCTTCGGTGCAACGCGCGTGCTCGACAGCGTCGATCTCGAGGTCCCGGCCGGGACCACGACCGCGTTGCTCGGGCCTTCGGGCTGCGGCAAGAGCACGCTGCTCAGGCTGCTCGCCGGACTGCTCACGCCCACCGGCGGCGAAATCCGCTTCGACGACCAGGTCGTCGCGAGCGAACACGTGTGCCACGCGCCCGAGCGGCGCTCGCTCGGCATGGTCTTCCAGGACTACGCCCTGTGGCCGCACATGAACGTGGCCGCCAACGTCGCGTTCCCTCTCGAGATGCGTGGCGTGAAGCGCCACGAACGGGTCCATCGCGTCGAAGAGGCGCTCTCGCTCGTCGGGCTCGCCGGCCTGGGCACACGTCGACCGCAGGCGCTCTCCGGCGGACAGCAGCAGCGTGTGGCACTGGCGCGCGCCATCGTCTCGGCCCCCCGGTTGCTGCTTTTCGACGAACCGCTTTCCAACCTCGACCGCGATCTGCGCGCGCGCCTGTGCGCGGACATCGGCGCGCTGCTCTCGCGCCTGGGCACCACGGCCGTGTATGTGACGCACGACCGCGACGAAGCCGAGGCGCTGGCCGATCAGATCGTGATCCTCGCCCACGGGCGCGTTGACAAACGTATTACGAGGTAGCCCATAATGCTCCACCGCAAAATCATCGCGACACTTACCATGGCCTTTGCTGCAAGCGTCGGCGTGCAACATGCGCATGCATTGACCGTCTATACCGCCGGCCCCGGCAATCTCAGCAAGAAGCTCGCCGCGGGTTTCGAAAAGAAGACCGGCATCAAGGTCGACGTGTTTCAGGCCACCACCGGCAAGGTCATGGCCCGCATCGAAGCCGAGCAGGCCAATCCGCGAGCCGACGTGCTGATCTCGGCGTCGTGGGACACCGCGCAGGACCTCGAGGGGCGCGGCTGGCTCGCACCGTTCCAGAGCGTCAACGCCGCGCACGTGCCCGCCCCGTTCAAGACGTCGCACTACGTCGCGCAAGGGCTCTCGGCGCTCGGCATCGTGTGGAATGCAAAGTCCGGCACGCCGGAGCCGCACGACTGGCGCGACCTGACCCGACCCGCCTATCGTGACCGCGTGACCATGCCCGACCCTGCCCTCTCGGGCGCGTCGGCCGATCTGCTGCTCGGATTGCAGGCGCGTCTGGGCAGCGAGGCGTGGAAGCTCTTCGACGAACTCAGGCAGAACGGCATGGTCGTCTCCGGCCCGAACGCGCAGGCGCTCAACCCGGTGCTGCAGGGCGCGAAGGCGGCCGTGTTCGGCGCGGTCGATTACGTCGCATACGCGGCGGCGGCCAACGGCGAGGCGATCAAGGTGATCTTCCCGACCAGCGGCACCGTGATCGCGCCGCGGCCCATGATGATCCTCAACACGTCGAAGCGGCAAGGGGAGGCACGCCAGTTCATCGATTACGTGCTCTCGGAAGCCGGCCAGCAACTGGTGGCCGAAGCGTGGCTGATTCCCGCGCGCGAGGACATCGCCATCAAGCGCGCCTCCTTCAAGGATCTACGCCTGCTGCCACAGGGGGAAGCGCAATCGTCGAGCGCCTCGCGCGCCGAAGTCCTGGCACGTTTCGCCAAACTCAACGGCCAGCACTGACGATGATCCCGTTTCGACGACTGCCCGCGGTGACGGTGGCCGCGCTCGCCGTGGTCGTGGCGTTGCCGGTCGCGTTCGTGCTGTTGCAGGCGATCTTTCCGCATCTGGCGACGGGTGCCTTCGACGCGCCGTTCGCGGCCGTGTGGCCGACGTTGTCCGACGCCGCCACCTGGCCGCTCGTGACCGATACGCTGCGCCTTGGCATGGCCGTGGCGCTTGGCACGGCGCTCGTGGGTGGCGCGCTGGGAGCGCTTCGCGGTCTGTTCCACGTGCCGGGCGCGCGTCTGTGGGACGTGTGCTTCCTGCTGCCGTTTCTCGTGCCGCCGTATCTCGCCGCACTCGGCTGGATGTTGCTGCTGCAAACCGGGGGATACGCCCAGCAACTCAGCGGGATCGACGCGGGCCGGTTCCTGTTCTCGCTGCCCGGCCTCGTCTTCGTCATGACGCTGAACATCTTCCCGGTGGTGTACTTCGCCGTGTCGCGCGCGTTTGCGACCACGGGGTCGCGTCTGGCCGACGTGGCGCGCGTGCACGGCGCGAGCGCCTGGCGTGCGTTCGCCAGGGTCACGCTGCCGCTTGCACTGCCCGCCTTTGCCGCCAGCCTGCTACTTGCATTCACCATGGCGATCGAGGAATTCGGCGCGCCCGCCGCGCTTGGCGCGCGTGCCGGCTTTTCCGTGCTGGTGACGTCCATCGAGGCCCGCTTCGCCGACTGGCCGATCGATCTGCCCGGCGCCTCGGTCCTCTCGGTCGTGCTGGCCGCCATGGCGTTGCTCGCATTCGTCTTGCAACACCGGCTCGCGGCAGGCAAGGATTTCGAGACACAGACCGGCAAACCGGTCGCCTCGCCCGCGCGCACGCTCGGCCGCTGGCGATGGCCGGTGCTGCTTGGCTTCGGGTGCGTGGCCATGCTCGCCACGGCCGCGCCGCTCTTCTCGATCCTGGCCACGGCGTTCTCGGGCACGCTCTCGGGCGGATTGTCCGTCGCCAATCTCACGACATCGCATTTCGCCGCACTGCTTGCCCAGGGCGCGGAGGGCCTCGAAGCGCTGGCCACGAGCCTGTCCCTCGCGCTGGGCACGTCGCTCGTGACCGGCGTGCTGGGGTTTCTGTGCGCCTGGTGCGTGGTGAAGTCGACAATGCGCGCGCGCGTGCTGATCGACGCCCTGTCGCTGCTGCCGCATGCCCTGCCAGGCATCGTCGTCGGCGTCGGGTTGATACTCGCCTGGAACCTGCCCTTCTGGCCGGTCACGCCTTACAACACGTGGGGCATTCTGCTGCTGTCCTACAGTTGCCTGCTGCTGCCTTACCCGGTGCGCTACACCAGCGCGGCGCTGCGCCAGATGGCTGCGTCGCTCGAAGCCGCGGCGCGTGTGCATGGCGCGCCGTCGGGCGTCACGCTGCGACGCATTACCCTGCCACTGGTCATGCCGGCGCTCGGCGCATCGCTGATGATCGTGTTCGCCATTGCCTCGCGCGAACTGGTCACCTCGCTGCTGCTCGCGCCGAGCGGCGTGCAGACGGTCTCGATCTTCATATGGCGCCAGTTCGAACAGGGTTCCATCGGACAAGGCATGGCGATGGGCGTGGTCTCGATGGCCGTGAGCGGCACCTTGCTCATGCTGGCCTCCCGACTGGGAGGCCGGCGCCAGGGCCACGCCTAGCGGCGCCAGCGCAGGGGACGCCGCAGCGGATGCCGCTGCGGCCCGACCGGCGCCCACACCGGCGAGGCTCCCGCCATGCCGGCCGCCTCGGGGCGGTAGTCGTCGTCGGCCACCCGGTCCATCGCCTCGGCCTGCTCATCTTTTTCGACGGTCTTGCTCGTGTCGATGAACAGCGCAGCCACCACGCCCGCGCCCAGCAGGGCCGCCGAAATGGCGAACGGCACGTTGTAGCTGCCGCTCGTCTCGATCAGATAGCCGAACGCCACCGGCGAAATCATGCCCGCCAGCCCGAAGCCGGTGTTCATCATCCCGCCCGCCGTGCCGGCGTACTTGCCCGCGATGTCGAGCGGCAGCGTCCACAGGACAGGGTTGGTGATTTCAAGGAAGAAGAACGACGCGGAGAGCAGCAGCACCGCCACGAGCGGATCGGACACCATCGTCATGGGCAGCAGGAAGGCGAGCGATCCCCCCATGCCCACCACCAGCACCGAGACGCGCGCGAAGCGCAACCGGCCGGTCGCCTTGTACAGCTTGTCGGAGACTACCCCGCCCAGCGTATCGCCAATCACACCGGCGAGCAGCGGCAATGCCGTGAACAGCGCCAGTCGCTTGAGATCGAACCCCTGCGACTCTCGCAGATAGGAAGGCATCCAGGTCAGGTACACCCAGAGCAGCCAGCCGTAGCAGAAATCGACGAACGTCACGAGCCACATGCGGCGGATGAGCTTGCGCCATGGCGTCGCGGCACGCTTGGCCCGCTCGCAGTCGCCCGTGCGATAGCCGATCTCGGTCACTTCCTCGGGCGTGATGCGACGATGCTGGTCGGGCGTGTTGGTGAACACCTTCATGTAGAGCAACGTCCACGCGAGGCTCACGACACCGAGCACGATGAACGCTTCGCGCCAGCCGAACGCCACCACGATGGCGAGCACCACCGGCGGCGTGATCGCGCCGCCCAGGCGCGCAAAGCTGTGCGTGATGCCCTGGGCGAAGCCGCGCTCGCCCACCGGCATCCAGTACGTAAAGGCGCGCGTGGCGGTCGGAAACGCCCCGCCTTCACCGATGCCGAGCACGAAGCGCAACACCACCAGCGTGAGGATGCTGCCGGCAAAGCCAGTCGCGAGCGTGGCCGCGCCCCAGATCAGCGAGAGCACCGTCAGCACCAGCTTCGGCCCGAAGCGATCGGCGAGCCACCCGCCGAAGATCTGCATGGCGGCATACGGGTAGGCGAAGGCGGAAAATACAAGCCCGAGTTGCACCGTCGTGAGTCCCATCTCCTGGCGGATGAACGGGCCGGCGACGGCAATGTTGACACGGTCGATGTACGAGATGAAATACATCAGGCACATGACCGCAAGAATGATGTGGCGCGTCTTCACGCGACCGGTACGCTTGTCCATGATGTCTCCTATGTATTTACGTCGCACACGTCATGCGTCTGCGATCGTGTCCTGCCGGTGAAACCATGCCCGGCCGGCGGCCGGCGCACGTGGGGGCGCTAACGTTGCAACAGCTTCAGGCGCTGCACCTTGCCCGACGGTCCGCGAGGAAGATCCGTCACGAAGTGAAACGCCTTCGGCGTCTTGTAGCGCCCGAGCGTCTTCAGGCAGTGCTCGCGCAGCGCCGCCGCGTCGGGGGGCATGTACGCCACGCCATCCACGCTACCCGTGGCATCCGCGGTGTCGGAGCCGTCCGGGCCACCCGCGCCGCGCACCACCACGAAAGCGACGATCTCCTGCCCGTACGCGGCGTCGGGCACGCCAACCGCGGCCGCTTCGAGCACTCCCGGGTGGCGCAGCAGGGCCTCGTCGATCTCGCGCGGTGCGATGTTCTCGCCGCCCTTGATGATCAGCTCCTTCGCACGACCGGAGATGTAGAAGTAGCCGTCCTCGTCGCGATGCCCGAGGTCGCCCGTGCGCAACCAGCCATCGGCCGTGAAGGCGTCGGCGGTTTCGTCGGGCCGCTTGTAATAGCCGCGCATGACCTGGGCGCCGCGCAGGACGAGCTCGCCGGTCTCGCCGGGTTCGGTCTGGGAGCCGTCGCGCCTCACGACCTTTGCCTCTGCACCCGACGGCAGGCCGATGCTGCCGATGCGGCGCCGCGAGGCATCGTAGGGGTTGCTGAATACAGGCGCCGCCGTCTCGGTCATGCCCATCGTCTCGATGATGCCGATGCCGAATCGCGCCTCGAATGCGCGATGGTGCTCGGCCGGCAGCGCTGCCGACGCACTGCGGCAGAATCGCAGGCCCGCCAGCACCGCGCGCTCAGGCGCCGGCGCTTCGAGCAGATACGCCACGATGGTCGGCACCACGTTGATCCACGAGCAGCGCGAAGTGCATACGTCGTGCCAGAAGGTGCGTGCCGAAAAGCGCGGCGCCATCACGACCGATCCACCGTGGAAAAGCGGCGTGAGCAGCGTGACGACCAGCCCGTTGATGTGATAGAGCGGCAGCGAAGCGAGCACGCGATCATCGTGGGTCAGGCGATGCTCCGCACTGATGAACGTTGCGTTGGTCAGCAGGTTGGCGTGTGTGAGCAACACCCCCTTCGGCACGCCCGTCGTGCCCGACGTGTACATGAGCAATGCCACGTCGCGCAGGTCGGGCGACGCGGGCGCGCGAGGCCCGTCGAGCACGGGGATCTCCGGGGACGCGCTGGCGTCCGGCGACGTGCAAACGAGCGCGACCGCCCGCGTCATGCCCTGCGCGCGCGCCGCGTCGAGCGCCGCCTGGACGGCCGGGAGCATCGCCTCGGACACGAAGACGAGGCGCGTGTCCGAATGCTCGACGATGTATTGCATCTGCGCCGGCTGACACAGCAGATTGATCGGATTGACGATCAGGCCGCTGTACATCGCCGCAAGAATCAAGCGAGCGGACTGGATACCGTTGCCCATACAGACCGACACGATATCGCCAGGCTGCAGCCCGGCTTGCACGAAGCGGCGCGCGAGTTCGCGACAATCGTCACGCAGTTCGGCGAAAGTGAGCGCCGCGGCCACGTCGTCGGGGCGTGCGCCGCCCTCCGCCGCCGGAATCAGATACGGACGCGCGCCGAGCGCCGCCGCCCGCGCGTCGATCAGCTCACGCACGGTGGCCGCCGATGCCGTCAGCACATCGAGCGCCGGACCGTCGAGGTCATTGCACGGGGTCTGCCGCGCAATGGCGCCTGCCACCGGGGCCGGATTCATGGGGGCGTTCATCGTCCGTACCTCGCGAAATAGTCGGCCAGCAGATCGTCGGCCTCGGGCACCTGCGCGGCGATCGGGTACGCCACACGCGTGACGTTCAGGTACTGACGAAAGCCCAGGTTGTCGGTGAAGTTGTTTTTTCCCCATGTCCCGCAACCCATCGACAGCGAGAACGGCAGCCCGTTGTCGAAATTGCCGCCGGTGGCGAAGCAGTGCGCCTGGTTCACGATCACGCGCGCGACCGGCAACATCTGTCCCAAATGCACCGCCTGTGCCGGATCGGCGCCGTGCAGGCCCACGGAGTGACCCGCGCCCATGTACGCGTAGATACGCTCGACGAGCGCCACGGCATCGTTGAAATCGCGCGCCCGATACACGGTGAGCACCGGCGAGAGCTTCTCGCCGGAGAACGGATACGCCGGGCCGGTGCCGGTCTCCTCCACCATCAGGAACGACGGGCGTTGCGCGGCCACTGCGTCGAGCCCGGCGAGCTGCGCGATCACGTCGGCGGTCTTGGCCGTGCAGCGGCCACTGAGCTTGCCGTCGTGCCACATCGTCGCCTCGAGCGCGCGCTTTTGCGACGCATCGAGGAGCACGCCGCCTGCGGCACGTAGCGCGTCGAGCATGGCGTCGTACACGACAGTGTCGATCACCACGCTGTTTTCCGAGGAGCAGCTCGTGGCATTGTCGAAGGTCTTCGAACGGGCGATCTTTTCGGCGGCGTCGCGCAGATCGGCGCTCGCCGAGACGATCGACGCCACATTGCCGGCGCCCACGCCGAAGGCGGGCGTGCCGCTCGTGTAGGCCATGCGCACGTTCGCCTGCGAACCGGTCGCGACCACGAGATCGGCCTGCCGCATCAGCGCCGCGGTGGCGGCCTTGGTCACCGGCTCGGGCAGCATCTGCACGAGGTCCGGCGACAGGCCCGCCTTTGCGAGTTCCGCGTGAATGAACCGCAGCAACAACGCACAGGCGCCATACCCCTTGGGCGAAGGAGCGACGATCACCGCATTGCCGCACTTGAGCGAATTGACGATCTTGTTCGCCGGCGTTGCGGCGGGATTGGTCGACGGTGTGATGGCGGCCACGACGCCGACCGGGCGAGCGATCTCGACGATCCCGCGCCGGGCGTCCTCGGCGATCACGCCATGCGTCTTGCGACCGTGCAGATCGCGCAACAAGCCGAGCGTCTTGCGAAAGTTCTTCTGGATCTTGTCGTCGACGTTGCCGAGTCCCGTGTCGTGCACGGCAAGCTCGGCGAGTTGCCGGTTGCGCGCCGGCGCCATGATCGCCCACGCGGCGGCCGCTGCGGCCGTATCGAGCGCCTGCTGGCCGCCCCGGGCGAAGTCGCGCTGCGCGGCGCGGGCGCGAGCGACGATCGCGCCCACCTGTGTCTCGATCTCGTCGGCGGCGGTGCCCGCCGGCGACGACGCATCGGCGTTCGACTGCGCGAGGGTCGCGCCGAAAGCCCGTGAATTCATGTGATGCCTCCTGGGTTTTTATCGATTGAGCTCGCGTACTCAATCTAGCCAACCCGGCGGCACCACAGGTCTCAAATTCCCGGACAAACCGGACACATCAGGAGGGTGTACAGGCTGTCCCGATATTCGGGACCGATAAAGTCCGCAAAAGTCATCAAACCGATGCAGAATCACAGGAAACAGCGCGCGCAACCACGACCCGGATCACGGCGCGGGCGTCGCGTAAAGGAGACGACATGACGGCATCGAACCAGTCGAACGCAGCCGCGGTGCGCGCGTTTCGGGTTCTCGAGACGCTCGCCGTGGCCGGCGGCCCGCTCTCGATGACAGACCTCGTGAACGCGCTGGGTCTGCCCAAACAGACCGTGCATCGCATCCTCACCCAGCTCAAGGACGCATGGCTGATCACCCGCAATGCGAGCGACCGTCGCTACGAGTGTTCGCCGCGCGTGCGCGCACTGGCGATCAACGTGTTGATGCAGACCGGCCCGGCGGCGGCGCGCCACGGACTGCTGCAACAGTTGGTCGCGAGCATTGGCGAGACCTGCAACCTCACCATGCTCTCGGGCAACGATGTGATCTACGTGGATCGGGTGGAGACGGAATGGCCGCTGCGCATGCACCTGCAGCCAGGCTCGCATGTCCCGCTGCACTGCTCCGCGAGCGGCAAGCTGTTGCTGAGCTTTCTTCCGAAAGAGCGGCGCGACCATCTGATCGACACGTTGCCGCTGCGCCGCTTCTCCGAGCGCACGTTCACCGACCGGACGGCACTGCGCAGCGAACTCGAACGCACGCGACGTCGCAAGATGGGCATCAACGACCAGGAGCACTTGCAGGGCCTGATCGCGATTGCCGTGCCGGTCATGCTCAGCCGCAATCGCGCCTGCGCCGCCATCGCCGTGCAGGCGCCCATCGGCCGTCTCACGCTCGACGACCTGCTGGCCTTCGAGCCGGAGCTGCGCATCGCCGCGGAGGAGACCGCCAGGACGTTCCGGCACTGACCGCCCACCGGGGGCCCGGCGGAACATGCGAACGGTCGTCGTTCAGGTACCGCTCACCAAGCTTTCGAAGACGTCTTGGCCGCCCATCTGCCCGCCCTTGAGCAGCACCTCCATGCCGTCGAGCGCAGGCACGTCGCTGTGCAGCCGACACAGCGGGGCGCCGTGCGCCAGCGTGCCGGCGTAAGTCATGCCCCACGCGTCGAGCGCACGCATGCCGTGGCTCGACGTGTCGCCGCCCGCGATGGCCATGCGCGAGACTTCGGCGCCTTGCAATACTCGCCGCAGCAAATCCCCACCGGCACGCGCGAGCGCCAGCGCCGATACGCCAATCGGCGAGGCGTGCGATGACGTCGACGCCTGCGAGACCTGCGATGCCTCCTGCGCTACCGTGCATGCCAGCGTGTGGTGACCCGCGCACAGGCGCAGCGACAGCTCGGCCGCCATCGCGTCGCGGTATCGTCCGTCGGACTCCACCAGTCGAGCCGCGTCGATACGGCACACGTCGAACGAGCGGGCCGCACGCACCTGGGCCGCCGTGACGGGCGACAGACTGCCGGCGAGCACGAACACGGGACCGCGCGCCGGTGCCACACGCGCCGCCTCGGGCACCGCGCGCAACGCCATGGCACTCGCGAACGCCTCGGTCACGCTGCTCGGCCCGACCGTGAGCAAGGCGGCACGCTGCGCCTGGCGCCAGAGCACCTCTCCGATGCGCGGCAAATCGGCGGGCACGGCCACGTCCCAGAGCACCGCGCGCACGCCTTCCCGCCGCAACGCGTCCAGTCGTCCCGCGAACGACTCGGCGGGCGTCGTCCAGGGCACGAGGCCGATGTCGGTGAGTCCCTGCGCGCCCAGATGCCGCCGCAGATCCGCCTCGTGCATCGGTGTCACCGGGTGCCGGCTCATGGTCGGATGGCGGTCGATACGGAACACTTCGCCGCCGGTGCCGGCCGCCGCGAAGAGATTGCCGAACAGACAGTACCGACCGAGGTTGGGCTGCCCGCCCAGCACGGCCGTCCATTCGCCCGGCATCGACGGCGCGAGCACTCGCACCGCCTCGCCGATGCTGCCCACGCCCGGCGCGCTGTCGAACGTCGAGCACGTCTTGTAGTGCAACACCGTGGGCTGCAAGCGACGTGCGAGCGCCGCGATCGGCGCCAGTTCCTCGCGCATGGCCTGCGGCGTGAGCGAGCGCGACACGCCTGCAATGCCGAGGCAGTCCAGACCGCGCAGGGCGTCGTCGGCCGCCATGGCCTCGAGCCTGGCCGAATCCGGCGGCGCGAGCAACAACAGGCTGCGCAGTCCCGCTCGGGCGGCCGTCGCCAGCGTGTCGGTGGCCCCGGTGAAGTCGTCGCCGTAGTACAGAAGGTGCGGGCGAAGCATCGTATCTGCCCTTGAAGTCATAAGTGTGTTGCGTGCGTGCTTCAGCGCCCGAAGAAGCGCACGGCGGCGGCCAGCGCGGGCGCATGGCGTGCCGCTTCATCGAGCGACTGCCCGGCGCGCATCGCCTGCCACGCGTCGCGCAGGCTCTGCACGCCGGCGCCCGCCCCGTCGGGATGCGCGAGAATGCCGCCTCCCGCCATGAAGAGCAGGTCGTCGCGCCCAAGCGCCTGCCAGGTCGCGGGCACCGTGCCGGCCCACTGACCGGAAGAAAAAGCGGGCATGACGCGATCGTCCGGGCCGTCGCCCGCATCGACGCAAAGCGGGGCATAGCAATCAAGCGCGGATTCGATGACCTCGTCATCGGGCTGCGCGAACTTGCCTTGCAGACCGTGCACGTGCATGTGATCCACGCCCGCGAGCCGCCAGAGCGCCTGATAGGCCTGGAAGCCGATGCCTAGCATCGGGTCGCGCGACATGGCGCCGTAGCCGTTCCGATGGCCGTGGATCGCCAGCGGCGTATGTCGACGCAGCGTCGTGACCGCCGAAAAGCCGCACCAGTTCAGACTGACCATCACGCAATTGCCCCCCTCGCGTTGCACGAGGTCGGCGTGACGCAGCATCTCTCCGGTCTCGTCCGTGATGTTGAAGGCCACCATCACCTGCTTGCCCGTGCGTTCGCGGTGCGCGCGCACTGCCGCCATGACCGCCGGCACGCGCTCGGCCAACGGCGCATGCACGGGGTTGGCGCACACCTCGTCATCCTTGATGAAGTCGACGCCCGCGTCGCACAGGCGCGAAACGAGCGCGGCCGTCTCGTCGGCGCGCATGCCGACGTTGGGCTTGAGGATCGTGCCGACGAGCGCACCCTGTGCCACGCCCGTGGCCCGGCGCGTGCCATCGATGCCGTAGCGCGGGAAATCGAATTGCCGACGATAGGCCGACGGCATCGCAACGCGCTCCAGGCGCATGCCCGTCACTTCCCCCAGGTCGTACAGGTTGCCCGCCAGCGTGGCGGCCAGCGTCGGCAGATTCGCCCCGACGTTGTCGCACGGAAACGCGATGCGCACCCGTGCGCGATGCCACGGTCCATTGCCCGCTCTCGGGTCCGTCGCGGCCAGACGATCGAGAAAGGCGTTCGGCAACGACGCGCGCGAGGCCTCGCCCACCCGCTCGACAGACTCGACCGTGGCGCGGGCACGGGCGCGCAACGCATCTGTCTCGCCCGCCACCCGGGTGAAGGTGCCGCAGGACTGCTCGCCGGCCATGACTTCGGCGACCTGCTCCGGGTCGAGCGGCGTCTCGATCAGGTATGTCGCACTCAGTGTCCGGTTCATAGCTTCGACAAATCGGGAAACTCACGCACCGGGTCGCTGCCATCCCACTGGGCGGCCGCCTCGCGAATCATCCTGAAGAGCGTGCCCTTCGGCCCCGCGACCTCGGACAATTCGATCGTGGTGCCCGGATGGCATCCCGCCTCCTCGCTGCGGTCCTCGAAATAGACGAAGCGTCCGTTTTCGCCCACCTCGCCGCTCATGCAAACCTCGAATCCGGCCGCACGCGCACGCGCGAGGTCCGCGTCGAAGTTCTCCGTCCAGTAGGCAACGTGCTGCGCGCCGCTGCGACCGGCATTGAGGAAGTCGCGATACATCGAGGGAACGTCGTTGCGAATCTGGAGCAGCTCGATCTGAAGGCCACCCGCGTTGGCGAGCGCCACCGCGTTGTGCGGTTCGAAGTGCGCCCCGCGATAGGTGTAGTTGCGGATCGGCACCCGGGGGTTGTAGTACCACGGCCCCACGCCGAGCACGCCGGACCAATAACGCATTGCCGCCTCGATGTCGGGCACGAGGTATGCCACCTGGCGAATCTCGCCAAAGAATCTGCTCATGGATCTTCCTGTCGTTCTATGTCATATGGCGACGCAAGACGCAAGACGCACGCCGCCGTCTTCGTTATCGAAGAAAACCTGTCGAGATCCAGGGGAACGCCGCCACCGCGATCAATCCGACGATCAGCGCCGCGAGATATCCCCAGATCGCGCGCATGCCCTTGGCGGGATCGACCCGCCCAATGGCGCAGGCCGCGTAGTACCCCACGCCGAACGGCGGCGCGAACAGTCCCAGCCCCATCGAGAGCACCACGATCATTGCGTAGTGAACTTCGTGGACCCCGACCGCCCGCGCGATCGGGAACATCAGCGGTCCGAACAGCACGATCGCCGGGATGCCCTCGAGCACGCTGCCGAGAATGACGAAGGCGAGCACAGAGACGGCGATGAATCCCGCGCCACCGCCCGGCACCCGTTCCATGGCCGAGGCGAGGTCCTGCGCGAATCCCGATTGCGTCAGGCCCCACGCCATGCCGGTGGCCGCGCCGATGATGAAGATGATCGCGCCGGACAGCGCGGCCGTCTCGACGAGCATGGGCATCAGACGACGTGCGTCGAACTGGCGATAGATCAGCAGGCCGGCCAGCACCGAGTACGCGATACCGATCGTCGAGACCTCGGTGGCCGTCGCAATACCCTCGACGACTGCGGCGCGGATCACGAACGGCAGGGCCAACGCCGGCAAGGCGTAGGTGAACGCCCGCAGCATTTCCTTGCGGTTCGCTTTCGCAACGCCGGACAGGTCTTCGCGGCGATAGCGCCACCACACCACGCAGCACAGGGCGATGCCCAGTACCACGCCGGGCAGCAGGCCGCCGGTGAAGAGCGCGGAGATCGACACGCCCGTGACCGAACCGATGGTGATCAGCACGATCGAGGGGGGAATCGTCTCCGTCTGCGCGCCGGTCGTGGACAGCAGCGCCACGAGATCGCCAGGGTCGGCGCCGCGCTTCTTCATCTCGGGGAACAACACCGGCGCGATCGCCGCCATGTCGGCCGCCTTCGAGCCGGAGATGCCGGACACCAGGTACATGCCGCCAATGAGGACATAGCTCAGACCGCCGCGCACGTGACCGAGCAGACTCGCGAGAAAGCGCACCATCGCCCGCGCCATGCCGGTCATTTCGATAAGCAGACCGAGAAAGACGAACAGCGGCACCGCGAGCAGGATCAGATGCGACATGCCCTCGTCCATCCGGCCGACCAGCACCACCAGCGGCGTGCGCGTCGTGAGGGCAAGAAAGCCGAACGTCGCCAGGGCAAACGAGAAGGCAATCGGCACGCCGGCAAACACGCACGCGCCCACGACCCCCGCGAAGAAAATGACGAGATTCCAGCGCCCGAGCGGTTCGAGCACGGGGCCAAGCAGCCAGAAAGCGGCACACACCGCCGCGACGACGGCAATGGCCTGCACGGCACGCACCGGCGTTGCGGTGCGCAGCAGACGCACCACGCCTGCGAGCGTCATCAGCGCGACTCCCACAGGCAGCGCGGCGGCGCGCCAGGCGTTGCTGATCTCCATCGCCGGCGTGATCACGAACGCTTCCTCGGAGGCATACTCGTATGCCGGATGCACAATGAACACGAGAAACGCCAGGGCGGCGGCGATCGCCAGCACATCGAGAAACGCCCGCGCGCCCGGCGACGCCTTGCCGACGAATGCCGTCATGCGCATGTGCTCGCCCCGGCGCAGTGCGACCACCGCGCCGAGCATCGACATCCAGAGAAACAGGATGCCGGCGAGCTCGTCGCTCCAGACGAGCGGCGCGTGAAAGACATATCGCGCCACCACGCCCGCGAGCATGACGACAATGTCGGCGAGAACGAGCAGCGCGGCCGGGATCTCCGTGAGCCAGCCGATGGCCCGGTCGATCGCGCTCACGACGCCGCGCCGGCCGACCGGACTCGCATCGGGCACCGGCGGCTGTGCGGAAGACACGCCATGCGGCGAATGCACGGGGCCGGGCGTCATGTCAGGCCACCTTGCCGGCCGTGGCTTCGAGCAGCGCCCAGGCCTGAGCGCCGAACTTCTTCTGCCACTCCGCGTAATAGCCCGACTTCTGCAATTGCGCACGGAACGTCTCCGGCGGCGCCGCATTGAATGCCAGCCCCTTGCTCGAGAGCTCGCTCTGCAGCCCCGTGTTGAGCTTATAGACGTCCTCGCGCTGCTTGATGGCCGCCTCGTTGAACGCACGCGCCACGATCACCTTGAGATCGTCGGGCAGCGCGCGCCACGACCGGCCGTTGACCACGAGGTGATAGCCGTCCCAGCTGTGGTTCGTGAGCGCGCAGTATTTCTGCACTTCATACAGCTTCGCCGTCTGCACGATGGCCAACGGGTTCTCCTGCGCATCGACCACGCGTGTCTGCAGGGCGGAATAGACCTCGCTGAACTGCAGGCTCGTCGGCGAGGCTTGCAGCGACTTGAACAGCGAGATGCCCATCGGGCTGACCGGCACGCGGATCTTCATGCCGGAGAGGTCGGCCGCCGTGGCGATCGGCTTGTTGCCGGTGGTGATCTGACGGAAGCCGTTGTCCCACATCTTCTCGAACGTGTAGAGGCCCGTCTTGGCGAAGGCCTCGCGAATGCTGTTGCCGAGCGGGCCGTCGACCGCACGCCACACCTGATCGTAGTTCGAGAACGCGAAGCCGACGGCCGTGATCGCGCTGATGGGCGCGAGCGTCGCAATCACCATCGTGCCGGCGTTGAAGATGTCGATACCGCCGTTGCGCACCTGCGCAAGCATGTCGGTGTCGCCGCCCAGCTGGTTATTGGGGAACACGCGCAACTCCATGCGGCCGCGGCTTTCGGTGGCGATGCGCGCGGCCACCTCCTGCGCCCGTACGTTCAGCGGGTGGCTGACGGGCAGATTGTTGCCGTACTTGAAGACGAATTCCGGCGCGGCGGCGCGCGCCGATCGCGGCCATATGCTGGTCACGCCGGTCACGCCGGCCACACCCGCGACGCCCAATGCCGGCAAGGCGGAAAGGGCGCGCAATACGTTGCGTCGGCCCTGAGAAGTTGAGCTGGTCATCCGCATGTCTCCTGATATTGTGGTTATGGCGCTACCGTGCGAGCGGCGGAACACCGCGTCGGCACGACCCTCCGTGACACCCCGGCACACCGATGGCCGGGTGCGCCGTGTCAATTGCAGCGAACGTGCATGCCGCCGTCGACGAGCAGCTCCACACCGTTGATGTAGCGCGCCTCGTCCGAAGCCAGGAACACCGCCGCATGGGCAACGTCCCACCCATCGCCCATGCGTCCGGTCGGCGACAGGCGATGGCGAGCTTCCACCATCTCCTGCTCGCTCGCGTAGAAGCCCGAGATTTGCCGGTAGATGTGCGGCGTATCCATCACGCCGGGCAAAATGCAGTTCGCCCGGATGCCCTGCGATGCGTACTGGAGCGCCACGCTTTGGGTAAGGGAGTTGACGGCGCCCTTCGACGCCGCATAGGCACAGTAGGCGTAACCGGTCCAGCGCACACCGCCCAGCGCGCCGATGTTGACGATGGCGCCGCTGCCCTGTGCCTGCATGCCCGGCAGCACCGCCTTGCAGGTCAGGAACATGCTCTTGACGTTGACCGCCATGACCCGGTCCCATACCGCCTCGGTGGTCTCCACCGGCCCGCCCTGCGAGGTGATGCCGACGTTGTTGTGCAGCACGTCGATCCGGCCATACGCCTCGACGGCGGCCGCCACGGTCTGACGGACCTGGTCCCAGCACGTGACGTCGGCCGCCAGCGCAATGGCGTCGTTGCCCTCCTCGGCGATGATCCGGCGGGTGACGTCGGCCGCCGCCGGATCCTGATCCACGGCCACGACCCTGGCACCCTGCCGGGCATACGCCACGGCGGCCGCCTTGCCATTGCCCCAGCCGTCGCCCGCCGATCCCGCGCCGAAGACCAGCGCGACCCGACCCTCCAGTCTTCGCGACGCGCACGCTCCCGTTGCTGCCATGACCTTGTCTCCTGTGCTTATTCTGTCGTTGCTGCCGCCTGCCCGATACAAGTGCAACGCATCCGAGGTCGTACGATAGGGGCGGCCGCACCGATTCGCCAACCCGTTTTTTTGATGTGATTTGATGGGTTTTGATGAAGTATGCTGTGGGAAAACGCGCCGCGTCACGGCGCGGGACGATACGGGAGACAGGAAGACGATGCGACGCAACATGCCCAATCTGGCGGATATCGCGCGGCTGGCCGGGGTGTCCACGGCGACGGTCGACCGCGTGCTGCACCGACGCTCGGGCGTGCGGCAAACGACCGTGCAGCGGGTGCTGCATGCGGCGGGCGAACTCCGGTACTTGCCGGAGCCCGAGCTCGAGGCCGTGCGTGCCATGCCGCCCACGCAGGTGTTATTCGTGCTTCCCGGGCGCAGCAGCAAGTTCCTGCGCATGCTCGGCGAATGGGTGCAATGCTCGCAAACGCAGTGGGCACCGTACCACGTCAACTGTCGTGTGCAGTTCATCCAGGGGTTCGATCCCCAGGCGCTGGCCTCGACGTTGCTTCGGCGTGGACGGGAGTGTCACGGGGTGGCGTTCATGCCGCTGGAGCATCCGAGCGTTCGCGAGGCGGTGGGCGTGCTCGCCGACGCGGGCGTCGCCACCGTGACACTGGTGTCCGATCTGTCGCATTCGCGACGCATCGCCTACGTGGGACTGGACAACGGCTCGGCCGGCAGGACGGCCGCTTACCTCATCGCCCGCTTCGTGGGCCCCGAGCGCGCCGCAAAGGTCGCGCTCATCGCCGGTTCGCTGAGCTACAAGGCGCATGTCGAACGCGAGGCCGGTTTCCTGCAGTTGTTTGCCGAGCAATACCCGCACATGCAGGTCGTCGGCCTGCGCGAAGGCTACGACGACGAAGCGGTCAACTATCGTCAGGCGCGCGCGCTGCTCGAACAACATCCGGATCTCGCGGCGATCTACAACATCGGCGGTGGGGCGCAGGGCATCGGACAGGCGCTCAAGGCAACAGGCAAGCAGCACAAGGTCGTTTTCATCGGCCACGGGCTCACGCCCGACACCCGCGCATTGCTCATCGATGGCTCCATGGATGCCGTGATCACGCAAAGTCCGCAAAGCGCCATCATGAATTGCGTGCGCATCTTCGCCAATCTCCGTGAAAAACGAGAGCTCACGGCGGGCGTGGAAGCCAATCGCAGCCAGGTGATTTTTCGCGAGAACCTGCCATAGAAAAACGCCGTGCGCGAATCGCTCTCGCGATTGCGCCACACGGCGTTGTCTTGCGCAAACCCTAAGCAGGAAGCATGACGAGACGTTGTCGGGCCTTAGGCGGCGACGGCCTCGCGCGGCGCCTGTGCGGCGTCGTCCTCCACCGAGCTGAGCATCAGGTGTTCGAAGGCGCCGAGCGATGCCTTGGCGCCCTCGCCCACGGCGATGACGATCTGCTTGAAAGGTACGGTCGTCACGTCGCCCGCCGCGAACACGCCGGGCACCGACGTCGCCCCCTTCGCATCGACCTCGATTTCGCCATGGCGCGACAGCGCCACGGTGCCCTTGAGCCACTCGGTGTTCGGTACCAGGCCAATCTGCACGAACACGCCTTCGAGCGCAATCGTCGACGTCTCACCCGAGACGCGATCGCGGTACACGAGCGCGTTGACCTTTTGCCTGTCGCCGACGATTTCGGTCGTCTGCGCGTTCGTGAGCACGCGCACGTTGGGCAGACTGCGCAGCTTGCGCTGGAGCACTTCGTCCGCACGCAGTTGCGCGCCGTACTCGATCAGCGTGACCTCGCTGACGATGCCCGCGAGATCGATGGCCGCCTCCACACCCGAATTGCCGCCACCCACGACCGCAACGCGCTTGCCCTTGAAGAGCGGACCGTCGCAATGCGGGCAGTACGCCACACCGCGATTGCGGTATTCGCGCTCGCCCGGCACGCCGATTTCCCGCCAGCGCGCGCCGGTGGCCAGCACTACCGCGCGCGCCTTGAGCACCGCTCCGCTGGCCAGATGCACTTCGTGGATCCTGCCCGGAATCAGCGCTTCGGCACGTTGCGTGTCGATGACGTCGACGTCGTAAGTCTTGACGTGCTGCTCGAGCGCCACAGCGAACTTAGGACCCTCCGTGTGCGTCACCGAGACGAAGTTCTCGATGGCCATGGTGTCGAGCACCTGACCGCCGAATCGCTCCGCCACCACGCCCGTCGCGATGCCCTTGCGGGCCGCGTAGATCGCAGCGGCCGCGCCTGCCGGGCCACCGCCGACGATCAGCATGTCATAGACCGGCTTGTTTTCAAGCGCCTTCGCGGCGCGGGCCGTCGCGCCGGTGTCGAGCTTCGCGAGCAATTCCTTCACGCTGGTGCGGCCCTGCGTGAACGACTCGCCGTTGAGAAACACCGTCGGCACGGCCATTACCTGGCGCGCCTCGACTTCCCCCTGGAACAACGCGCCGTCGATCGTTACCTGCTGGATGCGCGGATTGATGAGCGCCATGACATTGAGCGCCTGCACGACTTCCGGGCAGTTCTGGCAAGACAGCGAGATATATGTCTCGAAGCGGAAGTCGCCGTCGAGCGCGCGAATCTGGGCGATGGTGTCATCGTCGAGCTTCACCGGGTGGCCGCCGACTTGCAGCAGCGCCAGCACGAGCGAGGTGAATTCGTGCCCCATCGGCAGTCCGGCGAAGCGAATACGCGGCGCCTCGCCCGGCGTGCCGATGGCGAACGACGGACGACGCTCCTGCGCGTCGTCGCGCGCCGCCACGCGGATCTGCGCGCTGAGCGGTGCGATCTCGTCGACCAGCGCCTTCATCTCGGCCGATTTCGGGCTGTCGTCGAGCCACACGGCGATCTCGATCGGCCGCGTGACTTTCTGAAGGTACGTTTGCAATTGGGCTTTGAGGTTCGCGTCCAACATGGCGTGTTTTCCGTCTCGATAGCGTGAATGGAGTGAGCGAGGGTGAGCGAGATCCGCCGCGTCGGCCACATGGCTGGCGCAGGAAGCATCGGTAACTCGGAATTCGGGTGCCGGTGCGACGGGTTTAGGGGACCGACGCACCGGCGAGACGCCGCGACGTGACCGGCGCGGCGCTTGCTGCGGCCTTGCGCGGTACTTAGATCTTGCCGATCAGGTCGAGCGACGGGCTCAGCGTCTCGGCACCCGGCGTCCACTTCGCGGGGCAGACTTCGCCCGGGTGCGCGGCGATGTATTGCGCGGCCTGCACCTTGCGCAGCAGTTCCTTCGCATCGCGACCAATGCCGTTATCGTGGATTTCACACAGCTTGATCTGGCCTTCAGGGTTGATCACGAACGTGCCCCGCAGCGCCAGCCCTTCCTCTTCGATCAGCACGTCGAAATTGCGCGAGATGGCGAGCGTCGGGTCAGCCAGCATCGGGTACTGGATCTTGCCGATCGTGTCGGACGTGTCGTGCCAGGCCTTGTGCGTGAAGTGGGTGTCGGTCGAGACGCTGTAGATCTCGACGCCCAACTTCTTGAATTCGTCGTAATGGTCGGCCAGATCGCCCAGCTCGGTCGGGCACACGAACGTGAAGTCCGCCGGGTAGAACACCACCACCGACCACTTGCCCTTGAGGGTCTCGTCGGTCACGGTGATGAAGTCGCCATTTTGGTAGGCCTGGGCTTTGAACGGCTTGATCTGGGTGTTGATGATCGGCATATCGGTGTCTCTCTGACTGGGTGGAAAGTGTTGCCAGTATGCCGATAGCTATCGATTTATTGAAATTGATTATTAAAATCTATTCGATTGGGGCAGGCTATCGGGGTCGATAGCCTGCCTTGCCAGACGCGCGGGCGGCGCGACGCTCAGCCCTTGGGGTAGCGCACGGCGCGCACCTTGCCGCTGAGTCCGCCGCCGCAGTAAAAGAGGCCCTGACCATCGTATTCGAGTCCGCTCACGCCAACGCCGTCGGGCATCTGCACGCGCGTCATCACTTCCCCGTCGGTCGGGTCGACCTGGCGCAGTTCGCTCTCGTCGTTCTCCCATGTGCCATGCCACAGCTCATCGCCCACCCAGGTCACGCCGGTGACGAAGCGATCCGACTCGATGGTCCGCAGCACGCGCCCGTCCTGCGGATCGATCTGCAGGATGCGGCGGTCGCGATACTGGCCCAGCCAGAGGCTGCCTTCGGCCCACGTGAGTCCCGAATTACTGCCACTGCCATGCGTGAGGGCGATCGAATGCACCACGCGCCCGGTGGACGGGTCGATCTTGTCGATGCGCGCTTCGGCAATCTGATAGAGATATTTGCCGTCGAATGCGGTGCCCGCATCGCTCGGTGCATCGAGCGTGCGCTGCACCTTGCCGCTGGCCGGGTCGAAGGCGAGCAGAGTCTCGCCGGTGGCTGCCCAGACCCGCGCGCCGTCGAAGGTCACGCCATGAATTCGGTCGAAGCCCGGAAATGGTCCGTACTCCGAGATGATGCTGGCATCGCTCGCTGCCGCTTCGCGGGGAATTCGTTGAGATTGGTGCTTCATGTCAGGCTCCGGTTGAGACGCCACGTTTGGCGTGCAGGTCCACTCTAGCCAAACGACCATCCGGCAGGGAGTAACAATATCGTCGCGAATTCGGTGAGCGGCGGCGCCATCCAGCGACGCGCCCGCGCGTGTCCCACACAGCGCACCCGCCCTTGTGCCTGTAGCTCGCCGAGCGCGCGCTGCACCGTGCGCTGACTCGCGCCGAGGGCCAGCGCAAGCGCCGACGTCGACCAGGCGGCGCCGTCGGCGAGCAGCGCGATCAGCGACGCGCGCTCGCCGTCGATGGGCGGCAACAGCACCGATACGCCGCTCGCGCCGGTCGTGCGCAGCGCAAAACCGGCCTGCGTTGCATCGATCTCGGCAATGCCTTTGAGCAACGCGCGCAGGCGGCCGATTTCCACCCGCAAGCGCGCACGGTGCGTGTCGTCGGGACGTTCCAGGCGGAACGCCTCGGCAATCAGCGCTTCACGCGCGACATCGCCCGGCCAGGCACGCGCCAGCGGCAACGCGAGCGCGAACAACACCGGCCGGCGCGCGAGCGGGCGCCACAGATTGCCAATGCCCACACCGCGGCGACAGGCGTCCACGACAAGCGAGTCGCCGTGCAACAGCGCGGCCACGCCGTCGAGATCCAGCGCGCTTTCGCGCCCGGCCGCCCAGCGCCGTGCCGCGGGGCGCGAGAGCACGTCGCGAAGGCTTTGCACCTCGGCCGAGAGCGCGGGCACGTCCGCGGCGACCGCGGCGCTCCGGGCATTCGCGAGCGCGCGGCGCGCGTCGGCAATGCGCAGCGTTCGTAGCGCAAGCTCCGCGACGCACAGCGCATGAACGGCGGCGTGGCGAGCGGGTACGTCCGGCGAAGCCGCACCCTGCAGTGCTTGCGCTGCTGCGTCGAGTTTGCCCAGCAACAACAGGCGCCGCGCGACGAGCAGTCGCGCGAGCATTGCGTTGGGAACATCGCCGTGGGCGTCGAGTGTGACGGCCGCCGCCTGCAGCGCTCGCGTCGTGCCGTCGAGGTCACGCGTCGCGAGCGCGACTTCGGCGTCGGCGACGACGCACCGCGCGCGCGCCAGGGCTTCGTGCGCACCGAACCGTCGCGCGGCACGCTTGAGCAATTCGCGCGCACGAGGATACTCGCCGAGCTGCGCCATCGCGATGCCACGCAGCGCGAGCGCCGGCGGGTCGTCACGAAGGGCAACGCGGCGCAGCGCGCCAAGCGGATCGCCCGCGGCCAACGCGCGGGCGGAAGCGGCGATGAGGGAGTCCATCGCGCGATCTTACCCTGCGCGCCAGGGCACGACGCGGCGCACGGCGCCGCGACCATCGGACTGCGTCGCGTGGACAAAGCGCGGCAAGAGATGCGCCGCACCCCGCAAGCGCGGGCGGCGAAAATTCAATGGGCAGGAGGCGAAGCGTCGTCGCGACAGTCGCCTCCCGAACAGGAAGACGGTGCACCACGTGCGCGCGATGCCGGCGCGGACGACGTGCCCTGGCGTCCGAACCCGATCTGCTGGAAAACACCACCACCCAGTTCGAAGCCGGTGGCGTAGTGATAGGCGGCAACGGTCGAGCCGAGTGCCACCGACAGCAACAACAACGTACCCGTACGCCAGCGGCGTCGGACCGTGGAAGCCATGTCTCCTCCCTGTCAGAGGTCGCCCCGCGCTCAGGACACCGTATCCGGTCGTTCAGCGTCTTGGCGGGGTTCGAGTTCCAGTCACTGCTGAGTCTCGTTTTTTCGCGATTCTGCACGCACGCCGCCCCGTTTGTCATCCCGGGTATCCCTAAGACGGCCGAATATATCGCGATATGATATATTTTTGGGTTTTCGGACTTATCCCCTTCTCTCGTCCTTCGATTTATGCCTTCTCAGAATCCACCGATCACCGCAGATGCCCTGACCAAGAGCGATTTCGAGGCGCTTTCCGAGTTTCGCTACCGTCTGCGACGCTTCCTGAATTTCAGCGAGACGGCCGCGCGCGAAGAAGGGATAACGCCGCAGCAATACCTTTTGCTACTGCATGTGAAAGGTATACCGGGGCGCGACTGGGCGTCCATCAGTGAACTGGCCGAGCGCCTGCAGGCGGTGCATCACAGCGTGGTGGCGCTCGTGGCGCGTTGCGAGAAGGCCGGGCTGGTCACGCGTCGCCAGAACGAGAGCGACCGTCGCGTGGTGGAGGTGCATCTCAGCGCCACGGGCGAGGCGTGCCTGGCAAACCTGGCCGCGCAGCACCGCAACGAGTTGAGCACGTTCGCGGACATCTTCCACATTCGTGGCGTTCATCTGTAATCCGGCATTTGTCATGGCATCCGTTCCCCATACGTCTTCGCACCACGCCCCGATGGCCGCACCCGAGCATGCTCGCGACTTTTCGCGCTCGCCCGGCCTGCCACGCCTCATTGCGCTGGCCGCCGTCATCGGCTTTTGCGGCGTGCCCGCCGCGTGGCTGTTGCTCAACCTGATTCAGGGCTTCACGAACCTTTTCTTCTACCAGACGCTGTCCTTCGCGCCGCGCTCCCCGGCCAATCACACGCTCGGTGCGGCAGTGATCGCGCTACCGGTGATCGGCGGGTTGATCGTGGGCGCCATGGCGCGCTTCGGCACCGACAAGATCCGCGGCCACGGCATTCCGGAAGCCATCGAAGCCATTCTGTTCGGCAAGAGCAAGATGTCGCCGCGCGTGGCCGTCCTCAAGCCGTTGTCGTCGGGCATCGTGATCGGCAGCGGCGGGCCGTTCGGCGCGGAAGGTCCAATCATCATGACGGGCGGCGCCCTGGGTTCGCTCATCGCGCAGCACTTTCACCTGAGCGCCGCCGAGCGCAAGACGCTGCTCGTCGCGGGCGCGACCGCCGGCATGACGGCGGTGTTCGGCACACCGGTCGCGGCCGTGCTGCTCGCCGTGGAACTGCTGCTGTTCGAATGGCGCCCGCGCAGTCTTCTGCCGGTCATCACGGCCTGCGCGGTCGCGGGCTTCGCCCGACCGCTGTTGCTCGACGCCGGCCCGCTCTTCCCGCTGACGACGCCGGCCGTCGCCCCGGTCGCGCTGCTCTCGTGCGTGATCGCCGGCGTTTGCGCGGGCATGCTGTCCGCCGGTATGTCGCGGGCGCTCTACGCCATCGAAGACGCTTTTCACAAACTGCCGGTGCACTGGATGTGGTGGCCGGCCATCGGCGGTCTCGCGGTCGGCATCGGCGGCTACTTCCAGCCGCGCGCGCTCGGCGTGGGATACGACGTGATCGCCGACCTGCTCAACGGCCACTTCTCGATGCATGCCGCGCTGGCCCTGCTGCTCGTGAAAGCCGTCATCTGGGCGATTGCGCTCGGCTCGTGCACTTCGGGCGGTGTCCTCGCGCCGTTGCTCATGATCGGCGCGGGGCTGGGCACGCTGCTCGCCCCGGTGCTACCCGGCGGCGACGTCTCGCTGTGGGCGCTCGTGTGCATGGCCGCAACGCTGGCCGGGGTGCTCGGCGCGCCGCTCACGGCGATCGTGTTCGCGCTGGGTCTCACGCACGACGCCAATGCCCTGCTGCCGCTGCTGCTGACCTGCGGCATCTCCTACGGCGTGACGATCTGGATCATGCCGCGCTCGATCATGACCGAGAAGATCGCGCGTCGCGGGCGCCACATTCACCGCGAGTACGGGGTCGACCCACTCGAACGCCTGCACGTGGGCGAGTTGATGACGCGCGAGCCGGAATCGCTCGATGCGTCCCTGTCGATCGACGAGGCGGCTCGCACGGCGTTCGGCGCCGGACAGCGTCATCGCGCCTACCCGGTCGTCGACGCCGCGCACACCGTGCTGGGCATGGTGGATCGCCAGGCGCTCACACGCGCGCAAACGCAAGGGTTGCAAACGCTGGGGCAACTCTACGGGGTGAATCCGCCCCTCGTGGCATTGCCCTCGGAAACCGGGCGCATCGTCTCCGCGCGCTTCGCCGCGCATCATCTGGAGCGACTGCCGGTGGTGAGCGACGCCACATCGCGCAAGCTGATCGGCATCATCAGCCGCAGCGATCTCGTCAAGCCGGCCGAGCACTGGCGCTCCGAGGAAGAAGTGCGCGAGCGCATGATTCATCTCGGACGGCGACGCAACTGAACGCCGTTGCGCCGGCGGGCATCCGGTTAGTCACCCGCGGGACGCTCGACCCGAGCGCTTCGCGGCGTCTTCCTCTAAGCCGTGGGTGGATTCAAGGCGCGCAACCCGGCCGCCGCGATGGCTATGATCGACGCACCGGCAAGACGCTGAGCGCCGGCGAAAAAAAAGCGGCGCACCTGGCGCCGCGTTCGGTACTGCCACACGTAGTGGGGGTTGGGGCGGGTGGAGGTCGCCGCCGACGGTCAGTGCATCGCCGCGGAATTGCGTGCGTCGGACGATGCCGCCGCGCTCACGCCGTTGGCACGTTCCCAGGCATTCTTGGCGAGCAGTGCGACGGTGGCGATCAGGGCCGGAATCGCGAGCAGCGAAAACGTCGAGGCGAAGCCCAGATGACGACGCATCAGTTCGGCGCCGAGCAACGCACCGGCGATGCCGCCGAAGCGCCCGATGCCCAGCATCCACGCCACGCCCGTGGCGCGGCCGTGCGTCGGGTAGAACATGGCCGCCAGCGACGGCATCGACGACTGTGCGCCGTTCATCGCCGTGCCGGCCAGGAAGATTAGCGCGACCAGCAGTCCGATATTGCCCATCGCCTGCCCCACCGCGTACACCAGCACGGCCGTGAGCGCGTAGCCGGCCGCCACCACCTTCTGCGCGTTGAACCGGTCCATGAACCAACCGGACAGAATCGTGCCGATGCCGCCGCCCAGCGGGAACAGCGCGGTGATCAGCGCCGCGCGCTCGATCGTGAAGCCTGCGTCCTTGAACAGAATCGGCATCCAGCTCGTGAGCAGATAGAAGATCACGAGCCCCATGAAGTAGGTGACCCACAGCATCAGCGAACCGAAGCCGTATTGCTTCGAGAGCACGACACCGATGGCCGACCCGGCATGCTTCGGCGCCGCTTCGTTCACCGTGAACGCGCCCACATCGTCGAACGACTCCCCCGAAATGCGCGACAGAATGCGGCGCACGCGATCGATCGGCTTGCCCTGCACCACGAGGAACTTGACCGACTCCGGCAGGCAGAGCACCAGCAGGACCGACAGCACCAGCGGCAGCACGCCGCCGAGCACCAGCACACTGTGCCAGCCGAAATGCGGAATCAGCCACGAGGCGACGAAGCCGCCGACCGAGGCGCCGAGCGGGAACCCGCAGAACATCGTGTTGACGATCACCGCGCGGCGCGGTTGGGGCGCGTATTCGGAAATCAGCGTCACGGCGTTGGGCATGGCGGCGCCCAGCCCGAGCCCGGTCAGAAAGCGCAGCACCGTGAGCGTTTCGAGATCTTGCGCGAACGCCGTGGCAAGACTCGCCACGCCGAAGAAGACCACGGAGAGCACCAGCATCGTCTTGCGACCGAGCCGGTCGGCGAGCGGCCCGGCGAAGATCGCCCCGCCCGCCAGGCCGAACAGCGCCGCCGAAAGCACCGGTCCGAGCGAGCCCTTGTCGATGTGCCACTGCTGCACGAGCGCCGGCGCAATGTAGCCGATGGCAGCGGTATCGAAGCCGTCGATGGCGACGATGAAGAAACACAGGATCAGCACCAGCCACTGATAGCCGGAAAAGCGTTGTGCGTTGATATAGGCGGGCACATCCACCGTGCGCGGTTGCGTCATGAAACTGTCTCCTGGGGGCGTGGCCGCCCCGCTTGTCATCCCATTATTGTTATTGGAATCCGGCGTCGCCCGTATGCGTGCCTTGGGTCGGGGGGGGCGCGCGTTGCCTGCCCGGCGGCGTCTCGAATTCCGACGCTACTGTACGACGTTCGACCGCTCCCCGAAATGATCTTTCGTCAGGCCATCCATAACAGGGGGTTATGGTCGGCGGCGCCGGTCGCGGCAGCTGCGGCGGTCGGGCAGCCGCCACACCCACAGCGCCAGCGCTTTATCGGCCTGCCGCGATCAGGCCAACGGCAATCCGACGTAGTTCTCGGCCAGCATGAGTGACGCCGCGCGCGAACTCACCACGTATTCCAGTTCGGCGCGCTGCATCTGCTGCTCGAAGGGCGTCGCGTCGTCGAGCCGGTGCAGCATGCGCGTCATCCAGTAGGAGAAGTGCTCAGCGCGCCAGATTCGCCTGAGCGCCGCCTCGGAGTATCCCCGCAACCCGGCCTCGCTGTCGCGATGGAAGAAATCGTCGAGCGCGCGGGCCAGGCGCCAGACGTCTGCCACGGCGAGGTTCATGCCCTTCGCGCCCGTCGGCGGCACGATGTGTGCGGCGTCGCCGGCCAGGAACAGGCGGCCGTGCTGCATGGGCGTGGCGACAAAGCTGCGCATGGCGACCACGTTCTTCTGAAAGATCGGGCCTTCGGTGAGGCGCCAGCCGCCGGTCGTCTGCGTGCGCGTTTGCAGTTCGTGCCAGATGCGCTCGTCGGTCCAATCCTCGGCACGCTCGCTCGGGTCGCATTGAAAGTACATGCGCTGTACCGTGGGCGAGCGGGTGCTGATGAGCGCGAAGCCGCGTTCGTGCGCCGCGTAGATCAGTTCGTCCGACGACGGCGGCGCCTGCACCAGCACCCCGAACCACCCGAACGGATACACACGCTGGTACTCCTTGCGCACCGACGTGGGCATCGCGGGGCGGCACACGCCATGAAAGCCGTCGCAACCGGCAATGAAGTCGCACGTCAGGCGATGCGTCTGGCCGTTCGCCGTGAACTGCACGCTCGGCTGCGTGCTGTCGATGTCGTGTACGGACACGTCGGAGACGTCGAACAGCATCTCGCCATGCACCGCTTCGCGCGCCGCGATCAGGTCCTTGATGACTTCGTGTTGAGCGTAGACGGTGATCGCACGCCCCGTCAGTTCGGTGAGCGCAATGCGATGACGCTCGCCGCCGAAGGCGAGCTCCACGCCATGGTGCACCGCGCCCTCGCGACGCATGCGCTCGCCGACGCCCGTTTCGTTGAGGATGTCCATCGTGCCCTGCTCCAGCACGCCGGCGCGAATCGTCGATTCGACCGCCTCGCGCGAGCGCGATTCGAGCACGACCGACGCAATGCCTTGCAGGTGAAGCAAATGGGAAAGCAGCAGACCGGCGGGACCGGCCCCCACGATGACGACGGGGTAATGAGTGCGCATGAGTTGTCTCCTGTAATGGCTACGTCCTCGTGCGGGTACCGCCTGGCGGGCAGGTCGCGGCATGAAATACGGCAAGCGTGCGGATTGCATTTCTTGGCTACCTTTCGCACGCTGCCTCCCCTTGGGACTGCGCGTAAACGAGCATGTCGAAAGCGGCTTTCATACCTTGTCACGAGGAGCGAATGCGTCATATCTTATGGAGCACGCGCGTCGCATTGAATGGATGAATCGACGACTTTCTTGTACTTTTTCGACAACTTCGTCCGAGGGAAAACCAGTATGTCAGGCGCGTCATCACGGCTGCGCGCGGCGCGCGAGACGATCCCCGAATTTTCGCTGTATGGCGAGATGGCGGAAACCGACAGTGCGGATTTCGTCCATATCGAATGGATCGAAACGCGCAGCCGACTCTATGACTGGCACATCGACACGCACCGGCATCTGGGGCTGTTTCAGGTACTCGCGATCTTCGATGGCACGGTCGAAGCCAACGTCGACGAGTCCACCTGGGTCGTCGAGGGACCGGCCGTCATCACGGTGCACCCTTCGGCGGTGCACAACTTCCGCTTCTCGCGCGGCGCGCACGGCTTCGTGCTCACCATGGCACAGAGTGTGCCGTTCGACACGTCCATCGGTGCGGATGCCGACATGGCCGCGCTGCTGCGCAAGCCCTGGCTCTTCACGCTCGGCGACGCCCCTCAGACCCGCGATCGTCTCTACACCCTGCTCGGGTTGATCATGGACGAATTCTCGCGGCCGCAACTGGGGCACGGGGAAATGGTCGGATGGCTCACGCGTAGCGTGCTGCTGCTGCTCGCACGGCTGCATGCCCACCACGATTCGGCCACCCGCGCGGGGCGTACCGAACTGGATCTTTTCGCGCGCTTTCGCGCGCTCGTGGAAGCGCATTACACCGAAGCATGGGCCGTGCCCACGTATGCCGAACGACTGCACGTGACCGAGAGCAAGCTCAATCGGCTTTGCCGCCGCATCGCGGGCAAGTCGGCGTTCGATCTGGTGCAGGATCGCCTGATGCTCGAGGCCCGGCGCAAGCTCATCTACATCCCCGCGCCCGTCTCGCATGTGGCATACGAACTCGGATTTCAGGATCCGGCCTACTTCTGCCGCGTTTTCAAGCGGCATGTCGGCGTTACGCCGTCGACCTTCCGGCGCGACGCGCAACACGCCCATCTGGGCGACGAACCGTAAACTCCGGGGCGGGTTGGCGGGGCAACGCCGTCGCGCGCCCCGCCCCGCGCTCTCACGCCGTCATCGGCACGGCGCCGACCGGCGTCTTCCCCCGCAGGAAAGTCAGCAGCGCCTCGGTCACGGCGCTCGCGCATTCGATGTTCGACAGATGCGCGCCGGGCACGATGACCTGGCGTGCGCCGCGAATGCGCTCGACGATGGCCGTCGACATGACCGGCGGCGTGGCGAGATCGCCCTCACCGGTGACGACCAGCGTGGGCGCCTCGATCGTGGCAATCTCGTCGAGCTGGTTCATCTCGCGCACCGCGGCGCACGCCGCCGCATAGCCCGGCGCCGAGAGTGAGCGGAACATCGCCTTCATGCGCTCGACGAGCGCCGGTTCGCGCTGCGCGAACGCCGGCGTGAACCAGCGCGACACCACCGCATCGACGACGGCCGCCATGCCTTCGGATTGCACGGCACGAATGCGCGCGTTCCAGCCGTCCTCACCGCCGATGTGCGCGGACGAGCACACGATCGCCAGACGCGCCAGGCGATGCGGCGCATGAATGCCCAGCCACATGCCCGTCATCCCGCCCATCGACACGCCCGCCAGACTCGCGCGCCCGATCTCCAACGCATCGAGCAGCGCAAGCACGTCGCGGCCGAGCTGGCCGATCGTGTACGGACCCGGCGTCACCGACGATCCGCCGTGGCCGCGCGTGTCGTAACGAATCACCCGGAATTCCCGGGCGAGCGCGGGCACCTGCGGTGCCCACATGTCGAGTGTGGTGCCCAGCGAGTTCGACAGCACCAGCGCGGGTGCGCTCTCGTCGCCATCGATCGCCACACGCAGCGTGGCGCCGTCGACTTCGACCAAACGTTCCATCGTCATGCGGTCCGCCTCCTCAGCCCTGAGCGCCATCGCGCGCGCGCGTGGTCGAACCGGGGTTGGCGGCTTCCATCTCCGCGAAGACTTTCTCTGCGTCGTGGATCGCCTGGTTCGCCGCGGGCAGACCGCAATACAGCGCGGCATGCAGGAACAGTTCCTTCATCTCCTCCCGCGTCACACCGTTGTTGAAGGCGGCACGCACATGCATGCGAAATTCATCGCCGCGGTTGAGCGCGATGAGCAGCGAGAGGGTGACCATGCTGCGCATGTGGCGCGTGAGGCCCGGACGTGTCCACACGTCTCCCCAGGCAAAGCGCGTAATGAAATTCTGGAAGTCGTCGTTGAAGTCGTTGATGTGGCTTAGCGAGCGGTCCACGTGCGCATCGCCGAGTACGGCGCGGCGCACCTGCATGCCGTTGTCGTAGCGTTCCTGATCGTTCATTGGGATTTCCTGCCGGAGAGGTTGAGCGCGAGCGCCGCATCGGCCAGCGCGAGCACGCGGCTCACGAACGTGTCTGCGGCGCCCAGATAATGTTGCGGATCGGTCAGACGTTCGAGCGTCTCGCCGGAAAGAGTGCGGGCGATCTCGGTGTCGTCGCGCAGCACGTCGAGCAGATGACGCTGCTGCGCGATGGCTTCGCGGCAGCAGGCCTCCACGCGGCGGTGCGCTTCGAGCCGGCCCATGGACTCGCCCAGCGCCATGGTCACGGCCTCGGCCATGATCAGCCCGCGCGTGATGTCCACGTTCTCGCGCATGCGCGCGGTGTCGACAGTCCAGTCCGCCACGAGCGTGCGTGCCGTCGCCAAGGCCCCACCGCACAACATCAGCAGTTCGGGCAATACTTCCCACTCGGCGTGCCAGGTGCCAAGACCACGCTCATGGTCCTGCTGCATGGCGGAGAACAGCGTGGCGGCGAGTTGCGGCGTGCGCGCCGCGGCGGTGAGTATCGCCGCGCAGCCGACCGGGTTGCGTTTGTGCGGCATGGTGGACGAGCCGCCGCGTCCCGGTCCCGACGCCTCCGCGATCTCGCCGACTTCGGTCTGCGTGAGCATCGCCGTGTCGCGTGCGAACTTGCCGAGGGAGCCGGTGAGCGATGCGGCCCAGCTGCCCACGCGCACGATGCGGTCGCGCTGGCCGTGCCAGGGCGTCGCGGCGTTGCGCAGGCCGAGATGCCGGGCAAGCGCCGCGGCCACCGCCGGGCCATGCTCGCCGAGCGACGCCAGCGTACCCGCCGCACCGCCAAACTGCACACACAGGGCTTGCTCGCGCACCTCGGCCAATTCGGCCCGGGCGCGCAGCAACGCGTCGAGCGTGCCGGCGAGCTTGAGCCCGAACGTGATCGGCAAGGCATGCTGCAGCCAGGTGCGTCCGACCATGACGGTGGCGCGGTGCTGCCGGACCTGCTCGGCCAGTTGCGCGAGCAGGCCGTCGAGGTCGGCGCCGAGATCGTCGAGCGCGCCGCGCACTTGCAGCACGAGGCCGGTGTCGATGGCGTCCTGGCTGGTGGCCCCCCAGTGCACGAAGCGCGCGGCTTCGGCGTCGCGCGCGGCAACGAGGGCGGTGAGTTGCTTGACCAGGGGGATGGCGAGGTTGCCCGCGCGGGCCGCGGCATCGCGCAGCGCGGGCCAATCGAGGTCGCCGGCGCGCGCGGAGGCGGCAATCGGGGCGACGGCTGCGCCCGGAATCACTCCGGTTTCGGCTTCGGCGGCGGCGAGCGCCGCTTCGAAGTCGAGCATGCCCTGAAGCGTGGCGTCGCGCGAAAAACGCGCCGTCACGGCGGAGCCGCGCAGCAAGGAGTCAAGCAGTTCCGTCATCGGAGAATCGATGGTTGGTGCGTTGCAAAAATGCAGATACGACCTCGGGCCGCCGGCACCATCGTGCCGGCAGCCCGAGGCCGCGCCAGTTTCAGCCTTGCATGACCGACATCAGAGGTCGAGGAACACCGTCTCCTCGTCGCCCTGCATGCGGATGTCGAACCGGTACGACACACGGCCGCCGGTCACCTCGCGGCGGGCGATCAACGTGTGGCGCCGCTCGGCCGGCACTTGCTGCAGCACGGGGTCGGCCGCGTTGGCCGATGCCTCGTCGTCGAAATAGATACGCGTAAACAGATGATTGAGCAAGCCCCGCATCGTCAGGATCACGTCGATACGCGGTGCCTCGCCCGGCGCGGCGGCGCCCGGCTTGACCGTCTCGATGACGAAGCGATTCTCCGCATCGGTGCCGGTGCCGCATCGGCCGGCGCCCGCAAAGCCGGTGCGCTCGATGTCTTCGGCGGTGCGCACGTAGTTGCCGTGCGCGTCGGCCTGCACCACTTCGATCAGGGCATCGTTGATCGGATTGCCCGCGCCATCGTACACGCAGCCGATCAGGCGGATGCGCTCGCCCTCGGCGCGATCGCCGGCCACCACGGGCGTGAAGGCGCTCTTGAAGTCGTACAGGTACTGCTCCGGCGACAGGCCGTAGGCGAAATACGGGCCGACGGTCTGCGACGGCGTTTGCTGGTAATCGGACATGACTCAGGACTCCATCGGCGTTTGGTCGGCACCGCGCAGCACGATGTCGAATTCATAACCCAGCGCGTACTCGGGCTCCGTGATATCCATCGAGAAGCGCGCGATCAAACGGTCCCGGGCGTGCGCCGGCGTGGCCTGGAAGATCGGATCGTAGGCCAGCAGCGGGTCGCCCGGGAAATACATCTGCGTCACCAGACGGGTCGCGAAGTAATGGCCGAACACCGAAAAGTGAAGATGCTGCGGACGCCATGCATTGTGGTGGTTCTTCCACGGATAGGCGCCCGGCTTGATGGTCAGGAACCTGTAGCGGCCCTGCGCATCGGTCAGCGCACGGCCGGCGCCGAGGAAGTTCGGGTCGAGCGGTGCGTCGTGCTGGTCCACCTTGTGCACGTAGCGGCCGCAGGCGTTGGCCTGCCACAGCTCCACGAGCGTGTTCGGGACCGGACGGCCGCCCTCGTCGAGCACGCGGCCCGTGACGATCATCCGCTCGCCGAGGGGCTCGCCGTTGCGCACCGCATTACGCGTGAGATCACCGTCGAGCGCACCGATGATGCCGTTGCCGTAGACCGGCGAGCGCAGATCGGCGAGGTTCTGTTTGACGGGGATGAGCAACTGCTTGGGACCGCGCAGCGCCGTGGACTTGTATCCGCTGTCGATGAGCCTGGGATGCGAATCCCAGTCGCGCGGGCGCAGGACGGTTGTCGTGTTCGACATGGTCTCACTCCATTTCGTGTTGTCTGTCCGGGCAGGCGTCGTGGTCTGTCACCGGTCGGTTTTCGACACTATATCCATAATCAAAGGATATATTTATTGACATTTTCTTAGGCTTTTCATAACTTTCCGGCATGGAAAGACACCTACTCGATGGGCGCATCAAGCTGCGCCATCTGCAATGCCTGCTGGCCGTGGCGCAGCACGGCAGCCTTCAGCGCGCCGCCGAAGCCCTGTCCATCACGCAACCCGCCGTGAGCAAGACGATTGCCGAACTCGAGGACCTGCTTGGCGTGCGCCTGTTCGAGCGCGGGCGCAACGGCGCCCGGCCCACCGCGCAGGCCGAGTTGTTCCTGCGGCATGCCGGGGCGAGCGTGAGCGCCCTGCGTCAGGGCATCGATGTGCTCTCGCGTGCCGTCGGCCAGACCGGCGGCGTGATCTCGCTTGCCGTGCTGCCCACGCTGGCCGCCGCCATGATGCCCGCCGTGCTCGAAACGTTCCGGCGGGAATGGCCCGGCATCGTGGTGCAGGTACACACCGGTGCGAACCAGCAATTGCTCACCCGGCTCAAGTCCGGCGAAATGACGCTCGCGCTGGGCCGGATGTCCGACCCCGAAGGCATGGCGGGGCTCACGTTCGAGCACCTTTGCGCCACGCCGTTGTGCGTGGTGGTGCGCCCGGCGCATCCGCTCGTGCAGCAGCGTCGAGTGTCGATGGCCGATCTCGCGGATCATCACGTGATCCTGCCGCCGCATGGCACGATCCTGCGTCATACGGCCGACAGCTTCTTGCGAGCGCATGGCGTGGGCACGCTCGATGACTATTCCGAGTTGCTTTCGATGTCGCTCGCCCGTGCCATGACGTTGCGCGACGACGTGGTGTGGATCGCCTCCGAGATCACCGTGCAGGACGATCTCGCCGACGGCACGCTGTGCGCACTGCCCTTCGCCACGAAAGGGACCGAGGAATCCATCGGCATTCTGTGGCGCAATGACACCGTGCCCACCCCGCCCGAGCAGACGCTCATCAGCGCCATGCGCGAAGCGGCGCGCGTGCGCTACGGCGTGCCGGGGCTGCGCTGAAGCGCTCGCGCGCGAGCCGTCATCCATGGGACCCGGCCACCGCGTGTCCGGGCGCCGAAAGCCCGAGCATGCGCACCGCGTTGTCCTTGAGCAGCAGCGGCCTGACCTCGTCGCGAAAGCCGGCGGTCTCGAAGTCGCGCAGCCAGCGATCCGGCGCGATGAGCGGAAAGTCGGAACCGAACAGCATCTTCTCGCGCAGCAGCGAGTTGGCATACTGGATCAGCTCCGGCGAGAAATACTTCGGCGACCAGCCCGACAGGTCGATGTAGACGTTCGGCTTGTGCAGCGCGATCGACAAGGCCTGCGACTGCCACGGCCAGGACGGATGCGCGATCACGATGTTCATCTCGGGGAAGTCGGTCGCCACATCGTCCAGGTGGATTGGCTCGGAGAACTTGAGCCGCAACCCGCCCCCGCCCGGCATACCGGATCCGATGCCGGAATGTCCGCTGTGAAACACGGCCGTGAGGCGATACTCCGCGACCAGCTCGTACATCGGGTACGCCATGCGGTCGTTGGCGAAAAACCCCTGCATGGTCGGATGGAACTTGAAGCCGCGCACGCCGAATTCCTCGACGAGCCGCCGCGCTTCGCGCACGCCCATGCGACCCTTGTGCGGATCGATGCTCGCGAACGCGATCATGATGTCCGCATTCTCCTGAGCAAAGCCCGCGATCTCTTCGTTCGGAATGCGGCGGCGCCCGATGTTCGCCTCGCAATCGACGGTAAACATCACGAAGCCGATGTTGCGCTCCCGGTAATGCTCGATCGTCTCGGGAATGGTGGGCCGACGGTTCTGCTTGAGCACGGTGCCGAAATACTTGTCGGCGGCATCGTCGAAGGCCTTGCCGAACAGGTCCGGCGGCTGGCAGCACGACACCTCGGCGTGCACGTGTGTATCGATGGCGACGAGTTTGTCGAGATTCATTCGGCCGTCTCCGGGTCGAGGATCTGCGCCGCGACGATCGCCAGCGCCCGGCGCGTCTCCGGCAGTTCGAATTTCAGCCAATGGCGCGCGGCGCGACGCTTGCCGTCGTGCGCCGACTGGCCGGATGCGGCCACCCGGTGCTCCGCGAGCGCTGCCTGCGCCCACAAGCCCGCCAGCGACAGCCCGTGAACCACGCGCATCATCTCGCTGGCCACACACAGCGCCGCGCGCGGCGAGGACTGTGTGAGAGCGACGATCTGCGGCAGCATCGTCACGCCTTCGTCGAGCACGGCCATGGCCGCGCCAAACCCGTCGAGACCGGGGAGCATGCGCGCCTCGGCAGCCTGCGCGCGCGCCCAGGCGAGCCATTGACGCAACACCGTGCCATCGTCGCGCGCGATCTTGCGCAGCATCAGGTCGATGGCCTGGATCTCGTTGGTGCCCTCGTAGATCATGGGAATACGGGCGTCGCGCAGGTACTGTGCAATGCCCGTCTCCTCGACATAGCCATAGCCGCCGAATACCTGCAACGCAGCGCTCGCCCCGTGGAAAGCCTGTTCGGTCGACATCGCCTTGACCACTGGCGTGAGCAGCGCCGCCAGCGCATCCGCCTGCGCGCGCGCCGGTGCCGTATCGGCGTGGTGCGACTCGTCGATGGCCAGGGCGGCGCGATACAACAGCAATCGTGCGCCCTCGACGGCCACGCGTTGCCCTTCGAGCAGACGCCATACCGCCGGATGCCGGGCAATGGGGGCACCGGCCGGCGCGCCGGGCACGCGCGACTGTACCCGCTCGTTCGCGTGACGCTCGGCCATTTCGCATGCTTGCTGCGCCAGTCCAACGCCCGAAGCCCCGACATGAAGCCGCGCCGAATTCATCATCGCGAACATGGCTTCGAGTCCTCGATGCGGCTGGCCGACCAGATATCCGATCGCCCCCTCGAAGGCCATCGAGCATGTGGCGCTACCGCGAATGCCCATCTTGTGCTCGATGCCGGTGCAGTGCACGGCATTGCGCTCGCCGCCGGCCAGCACCTTGGGCACGAGGAACAGCGACAGACCGCCGCTTCCGGCCGGGGCTTGCGGCGTACGGGCGAGCACAAGGTGCACGATGTTCGGCGTGAGATCCTGCTCGCCGCCGGAGATGAATATCTTCTCGCCGGTCACGCGCACCGTGCCCGACGCTTCGTCGAGCCATTCGGCGCGCGTGCGGATCTGGCCCAGATCGCTGCCCGCTCCCGGCTCGGTGAGGGCCATCGTCGCGAGCCAGTCTCCGCTCACCAACGGCCCAAGCCACGTCTCGCGCAATGCCGCGCTACCGAAACGGTGGACACACTCGTAAGCACCATGAAGGATGGCGGGATACATCGTCCAGGCGAGGTTGGCGCCCGCCGTGAGTTCCTGCACGGCCACTTGCGCGACCACCGGCAGGCCCTGCCCGCCGAGTGACGGATCGCACGGCAGCGACGGCCAGCCGGCATCGCGGTACTGGCGATAGGCGTCGGCGAAGCCGGCGGGGGTTCGCACCTCGCCGTCGCGCCACGTGCAACCCTCCCGATCGCCCACGGCGTTCAGTGGCGCGAGTACCTCGCGCGCGAAGCGCGCCGCCTCGTCGACCACCTGCACCAACGTCGCCGTATCGAGCTCCCGGTAGGGCGCCAGGCGCGTGAGCGCCTCGCCCACGCCGAGCTTGTCCAGCACGAACGCAATGTCGTGCGCCGCGCTTTGCAGTTTCGGTTCGTGCATGTCAGCGTCTCGCGGGCGCGAGGATGATGTGGGGCGTGCCCTCGCACGCCGCGTGCAATGCCTCGACCGCGGCCGCGCGATGATCCTGCACCGCGCGCTGGTTGATCGAGCCCTTGTCGGTCACTTCGCCGCGATCGAGCGACGGCGGCGTGTCGAGCAACATCAGGCGGGCCACGTAGGTGGCGCTGCCGCCCGCCGACGCGTTGAGCGTTGCCAGCAGTGTCGTGAAGGCGTCCCGCACGGGCGGCGCGGCGAGTACGTCGGCCAGCGGCGCATCGTTGGGCAGGCCGCTCAGGCGCCGGCAATCCTCCACGCGGGGAAAGATCATCAGGCCGATGTCATCGCGATTGATGCCGGTGACTACCGCGTCCTGGACGTAAGGCGCACCTTCCGAAATCACACGGGCGCGCAACGGACCGACGCTCACGAACGTGCCGGAACTGAGCTTGAAATCCTCGGTGATGCGTCCGTCGAATTGCAGGCCGATTTCCGGGTGCGCCGGGTCGACGAACGTCGCCGCGTCGCCGGTGCGGTAGTAGCCCTCTTCGTCGAATACCGGATCGGTGGATTCATGTCGCCAGTACCCGGCCATGACGTTCGGCCCGCGAAACCGCACTTCGAGCTTGCCGCCCACGGGGGCGAGCTTGACCTCGCAGCCCGGCGCCGGCAAGCCGATGTAGCCCGCGCGCATGATCGGCCCGGTCGTGAACATGCAGCTCGGCGACGTCTCGGTCATGCCCAGCCCCGACATGATGCGAATGCGCTCGCCGCAATGCTGCTCCGTCACGCGCTCCAGCCGGTCCCACGCCGCCTGCGACAGTCCCGCCCCGCCAAAGAAATACAGGTTCACCCGCGCGAAGAAGCGCTCGCGCAACGCGGCGTCGCGCTCGAGGGCGATGGCGAGGTCTTCCCATCCCTTCGGCACGTTGAAGTAGACGGTCGGCGAAATCTCGCGCAGGTTGCGCAGCGTCTCCTCGAACTTCCCGGCGACGGGCTTGCCGTCGTCGATGTAGAGCGTGCCGCCGTTGTAAAGCGCGATACCGACGTTATGACTGCCGCCATAGGTGTGATTCCACGGCAGCCAGTCCACCAGCACCGGCGGGGCCTCGCCGAAGGTCGGGAAGGTTTGCAGCAGCATCTGCTGATTGCTGCACAGCATGCGCTGCGTGGTCGGCACCGCCTTCGGCGAACGCGTCGAGCCGGACGTAAAGAGGATCTTGGCCACGGTGTCGCCGTTGACCCGGGCATGCGCGGCGTCGATATCGCGCGGCACCGCCTCGAGCAGCGCGTCGAAAGCCAGCGTGCCGCCGTCACCGCACGCCGTGACGCGAATCACGTCCTCGCCCAGCACTGCGTCCATCGCCTTGCCGTAAGCGTTCGCATCGGTTGCGTAGACGAGGCCCGGGCGCAGCACGCCCAGCGTGTGGCGCAGCTTGCCGAAGTCCGTCGACACGATGGAATACGCCGGCGAAATCGGCGCGAACGGCACGCCCGCATACATCGCGCCGAGGGCCAACTGAAAATGTTCGAGATCGTTGCCGGACAGGATCGCGATGGGACGCTGCGCCGACAATCCACGGTCGCGCAACGCCTGACCGATGGCGCGCGCGCGCAACAGCATCTGCGCGTATGTGATGCCGACCCACGCGCCGTCCGGACCGCGCCGTGCGATCAGCCACCGGTCAGGATGCCGGGCCGCGCCCGACACGAGCCGATCGGTCAATCGCTCGGGAAAGTCGCCCAGCGCTTCACGCGAGCGCAGATACCAGAACTCGCCGTCGCGACGCACCTCGACACCGGGATTGCCGATGCTGACCGGCCGATAGCGGTGCGCGGCGATGTCCGGGCTGGCCGCCGTGTTGTTGCCTTGGTTCAAAACACTGTCTCCTGCTTCGAACCCGCCGCGACGCGTTCTCGGTCGCGTTCGCCGGCGGGCACATCCTCATCCCTTCGGGAAGTTCAGATCGGGTAGTGGCGCGGGGTCGTCTGCACGGTGATCCAGCGCAGCTCCGTGAACTCGCCAATGGACGCCTTGCTGCCGAAGCGACCGTATCCGCTCGCCTTCACGCCGCCGAACGGCATCTGGGCTTCGTCGTGCACGGTCGGGCCGTTGATGTGACAGATGCCGGATTCGATGCGTCGCGCCAGTTGCAGCGCACGCGACACGTCGCGGCTGAAGATCGCCGCGGACAATCCGAACTCGCTGTCGTTGGCGAGCGCCACCGCTTCGTCGTCGCCCTGAACGCGTTGGATCGTGACCACCGGGCCGAACGACTCTTCGCGATACAGGCGCATTGCAGGTGTCACACCGTCGACGATGGTCGCCTGCATGATCGCCCCCTCGACGCGGCAGCCGAGCGGCAGCCGTGCGCCATGCTCACGGGCATCTTCGACAAGTGCCGCCACGCGCGACGCTGCCTGCGCGCTCACCATCGCGCCAAGCACGCTCTCGGGCGACGTCGGCGCGCCCGCGTGCAACGTTGCCGCCTTGGCGGTGAGCTTCTCGACGAAGGCGTCGGCCACGCGGGCGTCGACGATCACGCGCTCCGTCGACATGCAAATCTGCCCCTGGTTGAAGAACGCACCGAACGCAATGCCATCGACCGCGGCGTCCAGATCGGCATCGTCGAGCACCAGCACGGGCGCCTTGCCGCCCAGCTCCAGCAGCGCGGGCTTCAGATGCTCGGCCGCCACACGGGCGATGATGCGCCCCACATGCGTGGAGCCGGTGAAGTTCACGCGTCGCACGGCCGGATGCGCGATCAGGCGCGCCACGATCTCGCCGGCATCCTCGGGCGCATTCGTCACGACATTGACCACGCCGTCACCGAGGCCTGCCTCGTGCAGGCAGGCGCCGATCAGCGCGTGCACGCCGGGACATTGCTCCGACGCCTTGAGCACGACCGTGTTGCCACAAGCCAGCGGCATGGCCAGCGCGCGCGTCGCGAGAATGACCGGCGCATTCCAGGGCGCGATGCCCAGCACCACGCCGACCGGCGAGCGCACGGCCATCGCGAGACTGCCGGGCACGTCGCTTGGAATGACGCTGCCGTCGATCTGCGTGGTCATTGCGGCGGCTTCCCGCAGCATGTTGGCCGCCAGCATGACATTGAAGCCATACCAGTTGGCCATCGCCCCCGTCTCGGCTGCGCCGATGGCGATGAAGTCCGCCGCGCGGGCGTCCATGCGTTCGGCGGCCGCGAGCAGGCGCTGACGGCGTGCGGTCGGCGAGAGCGCCGCCCACGCCGGGAACGCCGCCTGCGCAGCGTCGGCGGCGGCATCGGCGTCGGCGAGCGTTGCCGCCGGCGCGCGCGACGCCACGGCGCCCGTCACCGGATCGATCCGCTCGAACGTCGCTCCCCCTTGCGCGCCGCGCCACTGGCCGCCAATCAGCATCTGTACGTCGTGCATCGCGTCATCCTCTCTCGTTCGTTGCGTCGCGTGAGTCGGTGTTCGCCCAGCTTCAGCGCTTGTAAGCCTGCAAGCCCGGCTTGATCGACTTGTCGTCGAGGAACTGCTTGAGCCCCTGCTCGCGACCGTGCTCCGGATCGCGCAGTTGCGCCTGATCGAGCTTGGCGTACAGGTAGTCTTCGCTCTGTTCCCACGTGAGTTCGCGCGCACGCTTGAAGCCATGCTTGGCCGCGCGCAACACCACCGGATTCTTCTCGAGCAGCTTGGCGGCCAGCGCCAGCGTGGTCTCGCGCAATTGGGCGAGCGGCACGCTCTGATTGACGAGGCCCATTTCCGCAGCCTGCACGCCGGTGAACGTGTCGCCAGTCATGATGTAGTGCAGCGCCCGACGATGGCCGACAGTATCCGCCATCGCCTTGCTCACCAGGTTGCCCGGCGGAATGCCCCAGTTGATCTCGGACAGGCCGAACACGGCCTCGTCGGCGGCAATCGCCAGATCGCACGCGACCAGCGGCGAAAAACCGCCGCCGAAGCACCAGCCGTTGACCATGGCGATGGTGGGCTTCGAATACATGCGCAGACGTCGCCACTGCCAGTCCGATGCGTCGCGGCGTACACGTTCCTGCACGATTTCCGGACCGCCGTCGATTTCGCGGAAGTACTCCTTCAGATCCATGCCCGCGGTCCAGGCCGCGCCCGCACCGGTGAGCACGACGACTTTCACGTCGGCGTCGAGCTCGATGGCGTCAAGCACCTGGTTCATCTCGGTGTTGAGCGTCGGGCTCATTGCATTGCGCTTGTCCGGACGGTTGAACATCACCCAGCCAATACCGCCCTCGACTTTCACGTCAACCGTTTTCCAGCGTCCTTCGTATGCATTCATTTTGCGAAATTCCCAAGTGTGCGGGGCAACCTGCACCGCGCGCCGGGAGTGGCGCGCGGTGTTGCCGACACACACATTTAATATCAGGTAACCTTACATTGCAAGCGCTGTGTTTTCAGTGGAAACCCTTAGCGCATTTTTAAAACGTGTGACGCATGCCAAGCATCACGCCGGCCTGGCCCTCGCCAGCGGGCGGCGTGGTGCCGCCTCCGCCACCGCTGACCGAATAGGCCGCGTGCGCGCTGTTGAACAGATAGGCGGCCTGCGCATAGACGGCGGTACGCACCGACAGCGAATAAGTGGCGCGCAACGTGGTCATCGTGCCGCGCGTGTTGTGATCGCTGTTGATGATGCGATAGACCTGACCGTCGACCAGCCAGGCCGGGGTGATGTTGTATGCCGCGCCCAGGTAGAACAGGTTCGAATGTGTGTTGACCGCTGACGTCGAGACACGGCGGCCCAGCCAACCGCCGCCGACCTTGAAGGCGCCGTACTTGTAGTACGCGCCGAGGGTCGTGCGCGCGTCCTTGTCGCTGCTGCTGGCGAAGGCCACCGTCGGCTGCCCGTCGAAGAAGTTGGCCGCCGCATTGGTGCCGCCGCGTTGCTCCTCATACGACGCCGCCACACCGAAGTTGCTGGCGTCGTACTTGAGCATCACCGACCAGTCGCGGCACTGCACAGACTGTCCCGGCACCTGTCCGGCGCAGGTGCCCTGGCCGGGCGAGTTGCCTGTACCGCCCGAATCGCGCCCAAAGGAATACCCCGCGCCGAAGCTCAGTCCCTGCCACGCCACCTGGTACGTGACCGAGTTGTCGGTCCGCGCGTTGGGAATGTATGCGTCGAACGAACCCATGCCGTAGATGTCCGGGCCGAGCACGTCGGAGCCCATCAGCGCGTAGAACGTCATCGAGTACTGCCGCCCGAAGGCGAGCGTGCCGTACGGTCCCTTCACGCCCACGAAGGCCTGGCGCCCGAACAACCGGCCGCCCTGTCCCTGATCGCCGCCGCGCAGGTTGAAGCCGCTCTCGAGCTGGAAGATCGCGGCAAGTCCGCCGCCAAGATCCTCGGTGCCTCGCAGGCCCCAGCGCGAGGGCAACTCGCCCGTTACACCGGGCATGCGAAAGACGGCGCCATTGGCGCTCGCGTGGGAAACGTATTCGATGCCGGTGTCGACGATGCCGTACAGCGTGACATTCGATTGCGCGTCGGCAATGCCAGGCGCGGCGAATGCGGTGGCGACGCCGATCATTGCGAGCGCGCGGGTGCGGAAGAGAAGTGCCATGCGAGTCTCCAGATTATTGATGTCGTTATCGTTAAAACGGGGCAAAGCGGCAAATTGGGCAAGGCAAGCCAGGCGATGAAAAGCTTGCCGCACCGAAAACGCGTGGCGCATGCGGATGCGCCCGCGAGGTCCACAAGAAAAAACGCGACGAGGCAGCCGTAACGCCGTCCGTCGCGTGCAAGCGAGGCCAACCGGTAAAACGGTTCAGTCAGCCGCGCGGGGACGACGGATCAGCGTGAGCGCGGCCAGCGCGGCCACGATCGTCACCGGGATGCTCGCGCCGATCACGACGGCCGCGCTGCTTCCCACGGCCAGCAGCATGCCGGCGGCGAGCGGGCCCACGACCGAACCGATGCGGCCGATGGCCACCGCGGCGCCCACGCCGGTGCCACGCATTGCGGTCGGGTAGTAGGCCGCCGCGAGCGCATAGAGCACGGACTGCCCGCCGATGATGAACATGCCCGCGAAGAATGCCGCCGTGGCCAACACACCGAAGCCATGCGCGGCCGCCAGCCCGACGAGCGACGCGATCATGCCCAGATACATGCCACCGATGACGAGCGACATGCGCGCCCGATCCATCAGGTAGCCCAGCGCGAGCACGCCCACGGCGCTGCCGACGTTGAAGAGAATCTGCACCCAGCCGATCTCGCCGCGCGCCAGACCGCGCGACCCCATGAGCGACGGCAGCCAGTTGAGCAGGAAGTACAGCACGATCAGCGTGCAGAAGTAGGACAGCCAGAGTTGCACCGTCGACAGGCCGCGCCCCTCGGAGAACAGCACCGACATCATCGGCGCAGGGGCGACACGCTCGCCCTGCGCCGTCGCCGCCTTGAAGGCACGCGACTCGGGCAGGCACCAGGCCAGCAGCGGCAACAGCAGCAGCGGGCCGACGCCGCCGACGTAGAAAATGTGACGCCAGTCGGCATCGCTCACGGCGAGCATGCCGATCGTGGCCGCGATGCCGCCGCCTAGCGGAATGCCGCAGTACATGATGCTCACCGCGGTGCCGCGCTTACGCGGCGCGACGGCTTCCGAGGACAGCGCGATCAGGTTCGGCATCGCCCCGCCAAGGCCAATGCCCGTGAGCACACGCACGATCACCAGCATCCAGAAATCCGACACGAACGCCGTGGCGATCGACAGCACGCCGAACAATGCCGCCGAGAGCATCAACACCCGTTTGCGGCCGATGCTGTCGGCCAGACGGCCGCCCACCATGGCGCCCGGCAGCAGCCCGAACGTGCCGGCCGAAAACGCGATGCCCATTTGCGCAACGCTCAGGCCGAACTCCTTCGACATGCCGCGCGCCGCCACGCCGACCGACTGCAGGTCGAGGCCTTCGAGCAACGCCACCGCGAAGCACAACGCCAGCGTCATGACGACCGGACTGGTGCCGCTCGCCGTGCCGTCCGCGCCGATGGGCAACGCTCGCGCGCCGCCATCCCGATTCGATTCCATGGTGTCTCCTGTGATCTTCTTGATGGTCTTCGGTCACCGCCCGAGCTGGCGGCGCCTGATACGAAGCCCATCCACGCCGCAAGCGAAGCCCCAGGCGTGCACTGGCACGGATCATTTAATCAGGTAACCTGATATTAACGACGCGAGTGCGGTGCACACGACGATGCCGTTACACCCGGTTCGTCGCTTTCGTCTTGCCGTGTCGATGGAATTCGGTCGCACGCGTATGCGGCGACGGACTCCATTTAATATCAAGCTACCTGACAATACAAGCAATCGGCAGGTCGGGACAAACCCGGAGTCAGTCGCGCAGGTTGCGAACGAACAATTCGAGATGGCGCTGCACGGCGGCGGCGTCTTCGCGGCTCACGTCGGCGCGCATGCGCGCGTCGATGTCGCGGGCCACCGCCTCGCACTGGGCGAGCACGCGGCGGCCTTCGTCGGTCAGTTGCAGCAGCACGATACGCCCATGGTTGGGATCGGGCTCGCGCGTGATCCACTGGCGCGCCGCCATCACGCTCACGACCTCGTTGGCCGATTGCGGCGTGATGAACGAGCGCTGGGCGAGTTGTGCGTTCGAGAGCTTGCCGCGGGCGTCGAGCACCGACAGCGCGGTGAATTGCGCCAGTGTGAGGCCCAGCGGCGCGAGCGCCTCGGACATGTGGCGACGCAGCAGGCGGTCGAGACTGGCGATGACGTACGTCAGGCGCAGCTTCGAGCGGCGAGGCCGCGCTTCCGCGGTTCCCGTCGCCGCATCGACAGGCTCGTTGCCGGATTCGTGGGCGACGGGGTCGTGGGCGGGCTTCTTTTTCTGAGGGACGACGCTCATGATGGGTGGGCGAGATTGCGCGGAAGGTCGCGCAGTGCGGGAAAGCCCACAGTGTAACGCCGTCGCCGCCCGGTTGGTCAGCCGGCCAGCTTGCGGAACGTCTCGAGCACCGCGTCGCCCTTGAACGGCTTGACGATCCAGCCCTTCACGCCGGCGGCCTTGCCGCGCTCCTTCATCGCCGGGCTGCTCTCGGTGGTGAGCATCACGACATTGACGGCGTGATTCGCCAGTTCGCCGCGAATCTTCTCGACCATCGTCAGGCCGTCCATGTTGGGCATGTTCACGTCGCTGATGATCAGTTTCACGCCCGGGCTCCCCCTGAGCTTCGCGAGGCCGTCCTTGCCGTCGACGGCCGTGTCCACGTCCAGTCCGTTCTTGCGCAGGAAACCGGCGACTTCGTCGCGCACGGTGCTCGAATCGTCGACCACGAGAATCTTCGACATGATGATGTCCTTTGTGTGTAAGAGATGAAGTTTCCGAGCCGGGATCTCAGAACAGTTCCAGCGCCCCGGTCTCGACGGGTGCGGCCGTCGCTGGCGTCGCTTCGCGGAACGCTTCGGGCGACCAGTTCAGGCTGAAGACGAAATGCTGATGCAGCGTGACAATTCGCGCATCGACCGGGTCGGCAACGCGATAGACGAAACACAGCTGGGGATTGTCGGTACCGAACGAGATGTACTTCTGTTTGTGATTGATGAGCAGCGGCACCTGCACCTGCGCGCGGTCGGCGGCCGACGCCTCGCCCAGATAGCGATTCTTGAACCCGCCCCAGATGAGGTTGGTCATCTCGCCGAGCATGCCGTTGAGCTCGCGAAAGCCGGCCTGGCCTTCGCAGCGGCCCGTGTGCTCGAGCAGTTGCATGAACGGCACCTGCTCGGCCTGCATCATCATGTAGCCGCGGCACCAGGCGCTCTCGAGCGGAATCAGGCTGAAGACCTCGCCGAAGATGATGCGATCGCGCACCACGCTGGGCGACTCGCACGTGAGCGCGATGTCGTCGCCGAACAGGCCTCGAAACACGCCTTCGGTGATATCGATCATGCCGCGCACGAGCGCTTCGGGGTATTCGTGTTCGACGTTGTCGTCGAGAATCAGGAACTGGCTGACCGACTCTCGGGGGGTACTTCGGTTCATGGTCGTAATTTCCCAGCGCTTGACGGAGCGCGTTGCCGCTTCAAAACAATTCGAGTTCGCCGCTGCTGTCCTGCGTCTCGCTCACGTCCGCGTGAAAGTCCAGCGGCGCGTGCGCGCAGACGCACAGCGTGGCCGCGAGCCGCACGTCGCCATCGAGCGTGATCGCCCACGAGGCCAGATGATTCGGCCTGAGCTGCATGAGGTGCGGCACGCAGCGCCCGCTCAGCACGTAGGGTGTGGACATGCCCAGATCGGGGAAGTGTTCGAGCAACGCCTGGTTGATCGCACCGCAGCACAGGTTGCCGATCTCGAGGAACACTTCGCGAAACGGCTTGTCCTGATCGTCCCGTGAGAAGTAGGCGAGCGTGGCGTCGTCCTCGTCGAAATGCAGCACGAGCAGCATGCGAAAGCCGATGGACGAGATCGTGAGCACGACCACGTTGGCGTGCCGCGCCGCTAGATCGGCGCCGTGCACCGACGTGTCGGAATTCAACGGCACGATCTCGCACGCGGCGTCGGGCGCGCGGGCGAGACGGGTGTGCACGGCCTTGTGCAGAATGCGTTCGAAACTGTCGCGAGCGTGAGCGCTGATCACAACGGAACCTGCCTGCTTGGGATTGACTAGTGAAGACGGGCGTGCAACTGCTGCGCCAGCGCCTCGACGCTCGACAGCGACGCCGCGATCATCTTGCCGCCGGCCTGAATATCCTGGAACGTCGCCGTGGTCGTCACGTCGTTACGGTGCAGACTGTCGCGGTAACTCTTGGACAGCTCCTCGGAGCGCGTGGCCAGTGCGCGCACTTCGCTCGCGACGATGCCGAAGCCGCGTCCCGCCGCGCCCGCGCGCGCCGCCTCGATGGACGCGTTGAGCGACACGATGAGCACGTGCCGCACGATCGACGCGAGTTCGTGATTCTTCGCGTGCATATCCTGGTTCTGCGTCATGAGCGAGATCATCTGCTCGTGCCAGCGCTCGAAGGTGGCGGCCAGTCCGCGCAGGCGGGCCGCCTCGCCGGCAATACGTTCGGCTTCGCCCTGCCACATCGCCTTGGCTTCGAGCACGGCGGCCTCGGACTTGCGCGCTGCCTGCAAATCCAGTTCGGCCTGCGCGAGCGCCGACTGGTGCGCCGCCATGGCGTCGTCGTGCGCCTGGCTCCTTTCGTCCCGGTCGACGACCGCCACGCGTTCGCGCTCGAGCGCCTGCGCCAGCGCTTCGTCGTGCGTTTTCGCCAGCGCGCGCCAGTGTGCGGTCGCCTGCGCCATGCGCCAACGGTGAACAACCAGAGCCACCATGCCCGCGCCCGCGATTCCCGCGAGGGCTCCCGTCAACACCCATTGCACTGCTTGCATACTCACTTCGTCTCCGAAATCTGCCTTGCGGCCCGTCGGCGACGGACCGGCGAGGTCCGCGCCACAGTGCCCGTCGATGCGTTCCGCGGTGCCGGCGTCAGACCTTGCCGGGTTGCGGCAGATCGCCTCGCGATGCCACCTCTCCGGACGAACGCACCGGCATTGCGGGCGCGTCCAGCGTCGGCAGGTCGACGGCATCGGCCGCGACACTGTTCAGGTCGAAACCGTCGACGACCAGATTGTCGGGCAGACATACCACCGTCTGGAACTGGCGGAACTCCGCCCCCTTGCGATCGTCGGTAAAGCGCAGTTCGATGCGCCCGTGCTCGCGACGCACGAAGTCCTGCACGGCGTCCATGCCCACGCCGCGGCCGGACACTTCGGTGACTTGCGCGGCCGTCGAGAATCCCGGCCGGAAAATGAACTGCGCGATCTGCTCGTCGCTGACGTATGTCTCGGATGTGATCCAGCCCCGTTGCACCGCGATGGCGCGAATGCGGTGCAGCGCCAGCCCGCGACCGTCGTCCGTGAGCGTGACCTGCAGCATGTTGTGGTCGAGGCCGACTTCGACGTCGATGGTTCCGGCCGCCGGTTTGCCTTTCGCGCGCCGTTCCTCGGCGCCCTCCAGCCCATGGTCCATCGAGTTGCGCAGCAAGTGCATGAACACGTCGCGCAGGATACGCACGGCAGGCGCACGCAGACGATAGCCGTTGTCATCGATGCGCACGACGGGAGCCGGCTTGCCCAGCTCCGCGGCAAGCGATGGCAGTGAATCGAGCACCCCGCCCAGCGCCTCGCCCACGCCCTCGGTGCCCAGCAGACGCAGCGTCTGATGCACCGCGTCGCGCATGGCGACCAGTTGGTGCAGATCGTTCGGATCGGCCGCCTCGAGCATGCGCAGGCTGGCGCGGATATGTGCGCGATCGACCACCATCGACTGCTCGTCGGCGGCACGGCCCGGGCCCTTCCGGCCGAGGCTCATTTCGTTGATCTGCGCGTAAGTGTCGACCGCCTCGCGCACGCGCTCGAGTTCGCGCATCAGACCGTCCTGATCCCACAGGCGCGCGACGTCGGGCTGGCGCAGTTCGTGATAGCGCTGCTCGGTCTCGTGCACGACGTTAGTCAGGTACTGGAGGTTGTACGTGCGCGCGTTGCCCTTGATGGTGTGCATGTTGCGGAACAGTTCCGCGATGGCCGCGCTGTCGGGCTGGGAATGCTTGCGGATGATGCGCTCGTTCTCGCGGATGAAGCCGGTCGAACTCTCGATGAAGTGATGGAACTTCTCCTGGCTCACGGCGAGAATCTCGCCGATCATCTCCAGACGCTGCTTCTGTTCGTTGGCTTCGGCCGCGAGCTCGCGCAGCTCGGTCACGTCGCGCACGCACAGCATCAGGCGCAGGATCGTGTCGTCCTCGTCGGTGATCGCCGACCATGTGAGATCGAGCTGCTTCACACGGCCGTCGGGCATGCGCTTGCCGATCTCGCCAACGAGCAGGTGTTCGTTGAACGCGAAGTTCATGGCGTCCTGCCCGATGCAGGCGTCGATGGCGGCTTCGACCTGCGAGAGCGCGTCCGCGCCCAGATCGCTGTCGCCGAAGACCAGATCCATCACGCCGCGACCGGCGATGTCCTGCGTCTCGAAGATCGCTTCGAGATAGGCGGAGTACTCACCATGAACCTTCGCACCGTCAACGACCGTCAGAATGCCCTGCTGCATGTTCTGCAACATGGCCTGTATGTCGGCCGTCTTCTGCTTGAGCTGCGCGGAGCGTTCCTGAATCTTCTCGATCATGCCGTTGAAGGCCACGATCGAATGGCCGATTTCGTCCATTCGGCCGACGGGCACGCGGCGAGTGAAGTCCTGGCTGTTGGCGATCTCGCTCATCATGGCCTGCATACGCGAGAGCGGACGCGTGATCTGCCGGTACAGCAGCGCGCCAATGGCGGTGAGCAGCAGGATGGCCAGCCCGGTAACGATGCCGATGGCGGTGGTGGTCGTCGAGAGCGTGTCGTTGAGCGTGGCAATGGCGGCGTCTTTCTGACGGTTCTTCTCGACCCGCAGCGTATTGACCACGCCTTCGAGTTCGTCGCGGTACTGCGCCACCATCGCGAACAGGAACGCCTGCGCCATCTCGGTCTTGCCCGCCTGCTTGAGCTTCGCGGTGTCGTGGATGGCGTTGAAGTAGTTCTCCACGCTCTCGCGCGCCTGCGTGACGAGCCCCTTCTGGGCGTCGCTCGCGGCCCCGTCGGCCTGGCGGGCGAGCGAGCGGTCGATCTCGCCGCGCAACGCCTTGAGCTTGTCGAGCGCCTGTTCGACAACGGTCTCGTCCGGTGCGTAGACCAACGTCATGGTCGCGATCTGTACCGCCTTGACCTGCGAGACGAGATCCGCGGAAGCGAGCGCGCTGGGCACCACGCCTTCCGTCACCTGCCGCACCTTCTGCGCACTGGCGCGGGTCTGGTACACCGCATAGCCGCCGATGATCGAGAGCGCGACGAATGTCAGGATCACCAATAGCGTAATTCGATGACGGATGGTCATTGCGTCATTTCCCCGGGTCGCACCGGCGCCCGGTGCCCCGCGTTATCTGACGCAGTCGCCCGGCCGCCGAATTAGTTTGTCGATGCTTCGTGCGCCGTGATTATTGCGGGCGAACTGTGACGGTTCGATGAATCAACGGAATCTTCATGTGTGCTCATGACGGTAATGCCGTGTAGGAATCCGAGATGAGTGAGTACGCACGAACTTTCAAAGCATGGGCGCTGTCGTTCCGATCTCTCGGGGGGGACGGAGGGGAAGGCATGGGGGAAAAAGCGCGAACGACAGCGGCAGGAAAATGCCGCGGCGCGAAGGCCGCGGCGAATGTTCCACCGATCGACAGGGCGATTCGAGCGGTTCCGCTGCTGCTGGGGCTGGGGCCTGGTCCGGCTGACGCCACCCCAATGACGCCACAGTTGCCGTCAACCGTTCTTTGGTATCAGACAGAGCGCCTTCGCATTGCGCCCGCCCACTGTGTCAAAGCCAGCGCAGCCAACGGAAACGGCATACTGACCGAGCATGTGGCAACGCCCCGTGCCGCAACTTCCCTGTTCACAGGTGTAGGCGAAATATCCGCCGTTGGCAGCCCACACCTTCGTGTATTCCACCTTCAATGATTCGACCTCCGTTGGACCGATTCCACGCCCCCCCGACAGACTTTGCCGCCACGCAATCGCTTGTGCAGGGCTAATACCGACCTGGTGATTATCGATCGTCGTATAGACGTTACTCACCTCCACCGTGTAGGAGGCCGTCGTTCCCTTGCTGTCACGAACCGTAATGGTTGCAGTACCGTTGCCCTCGCCCACGACCCGCCCGGATTCATTGACGGTGGCCACCGACGGCTTGCTCGACGAATAGGTATAGGGCGGCACGCCTCCGGACGCCGCACGCGTTTGCGAGTTGCCCGGAGGGTACGCCCCCGTGCGCGTCCAGAACGATTTAACCGACAACCCGTTGAGCACCATCTTGTCCGGGTCCACCGTAATCGGCGGCACCACCTGCATCGTCACGCGAAGCAGCGGGAAGATGACGGCTTGCAGTTCATCGTCATTGCCGTCGAAGGCCACCTTGAACTCGACGCGCAGCTCGGATTCGTTCCTGAGCGCCGCCAGTCGCGCCCGCGGAAGCGGTTGCGAGATACCCGACGTCGCTTCACCCGCCGTCACGACGTGGCGAATCAACAGGACGATGACGTCCGGCGTGCCGTTGGCGAGCGTGGCATGACAACGCAACCAGACCTTCTGCCCTGCGGCGATCAGCGGCCACGGCGCGACCTTGATTTCGGCGTCCCCCGTAAAGCTGTCGAGCTTTAGCACACCGTTCTGTGCCTGGGGAATCACCGGTGTGGGCAACTCGCCTTCGCCGAAATCGTTGACCGTGAGTTCAAGAATGCCGGACGCGTCGTAGTTGCCGCTGCGCGTGACGATATAGCTGATCTTCACCGAACGTCCGACATACGGACTCAGCATCGCCCCTGACACGGAAATGTCCACGCTGCCCGTGGTACTACCCGGCACCTCGTCGAACGCATCGGCGCCGTCCAGCACCAGCTTGATGAGGTCGGTGGCACGCATGTCGTCGTAGGTGACGCGCACTGTCACGCCCTTCTCGGCTTCGATCGGATCGATTTCGTCATCCGGCGCCTCGAGCACGACAGGCGCAGGCAGTGTCAGGCTGTGCGCGAGCTTCAACGTGCGCTCGCGGAAGGTCACGGCATCGGCCTCGCTGGCGCTGCCGTCGAACGTGACTTTCACCTGAATACGCAGGTCCGAACCATCGAGCAACTTCTCCAGATCCGAGCGGCGCAATACCCGGTCGAGTGGCTTGCCCACCTCTTCCTCGGTCACCTCATGTCCGAGCTCGAGCGAAATCGTCGTCGAATTTCCGGTGGACTGCGTGCCGAAGACTCGCCACCAGACGCGCTGCCCCACGGCCATCAACGGCCACGTCGGCACGCGCGCCGTTGCGTCCGCCGTGAAGTCCAACAGATTGAGCACGCCGCCGCGTTGCTCCACGACGGTCGGCAACGGCAGATTGCCGGGCAGGAAGTTGTTGATGGTGAGCTCGAGCGCTGGCGAGACGGTCTCGAAGCCGAGGCGGGTCACCGTGTACGACACCAGAATGGTTTCGCCCAGATGAAGCGCAATCTTTGCCGGCGGCACGACGATGTCGACCGATCCCGTCTCGCTGCCGGTGACGGTTGCGAACGACGAGTCAGCATCCCAAGTCAACTGGATCACGTCTTCCGCCTGCATGCCATCGTAACTGATGCGCACGGTGGCGCCTTGCCGCGCATCCACAGGCTTGAGCACGTTGTCGATTGCCTCGACCACCACTGGCGCCGTGAGCGTGGGCAGCTCGATGCCGACACGAAGGTGAAGCACTTCGGACGGCATCACGCGATTGCCACGCTTGATCGTATACCGCACCGGCACTTCGCGACCGAGCCAGGTGTCCACCTGCTCCTTTCGCATGAAGAACTCATAGTCCATCGGGCCGAGAATATCCAGCGTGTCGTGATACATCTCGGCGCCTTCGCCCCAGTACAGATCGATCGTGTCGCCAACGCGCATGCCCGTATGCCAGCGCACGATCGTGTTCGCGCCTCGCTCGTAGGCGTCCTCCGGCAGGTACTCGCCGTCGGCTTCGCGCACTTCCGGTGCGGGCCACACCACCGCCTTGCTCACCTCCAGTGTCAGATCCTCCGAGCGCGTTTCGACGCCGGCGACCTCCACGGTGTAGTTCACGGTGATGGTCAGGCCGTCGAGTTGCTCCACGGATTCATGCGGCACGTACAAGTACAGCGGCTGGCCCACCAGACCATCGGAGATCTGGACCCGCCGGGTCGCCTCGCCGACAGTGCCTTTGGCGAACCAGACCGTCACGATATCGTTGCGGGCCATGCCTTCGTATGGGTCAACTCTCACCGTGGCGTCGTCGAGCGTATGGTTTGGATCGAGCACGCCGTCGATCTGCTCCTCCACAATGGGGGCAGGCAACAGTGCTGAAATCGGCAGAACCACGAACGATTTAGGCAGCGACGTCTCTTCGCCGCCCGCTGCCCGCGTGACCCGATACAGTACGTTGACCGTATCGCCGCCATCCGCATTGGCTTCAATTACGCCACGCGGTACGGTAACCACAATGTCCCCTATCGCCTCGACAATCACCTCGCCCGTGGCCTGACCGCCTTCGGAAAGTCCCAGCCAGAACCAGTTCACCACATCGCCAGGTACCATCCCCGGCCACGCGGGAATTGTCACCTTCGGGCCATCGGGCACCAGCGCCGGGTCGAGCGCTCCGCCGACCTCGCCCTCCACGATCGGCGGCTCGAGGCTGGCAACCCCCAACACCGTCAGGGCCAGCGTCTTCGAGGTCCGCTGGCTGTTGCCCGACTCCACTGTGTAGTGCACTTCGACACGGCCGCCCGCAATCGGCCCGATCTTGCTGTACGGCACGTCAAACTGCACCGGATCGGTGATATTTCCGGGCGTGATCTCATAGATGTCGGCGTGCGGTATCAGATCGCCGCCCGGCGTCCATCCGTTCCAGCGAAGTCGCACCAGATCGCCCACGCCGTAACCCGGCCATGGCTCGATCTCGACCGTCGCGCCATTAGGCACCGCCGCCGGATCGAGTTCGCCGTCGGCGGTGGCTTCGAGCACCTTCGGGGCGGGAAGCGATACGGCGGTGCCAACCAGCGTGAACGGCGCACGATAGGAACGCCCCTTGTACACCCCGGCGGTGCTGACCCGATAGAACACTGTTCCCTCGCCGGGAACGACCTGGCCGAGCGTTGCATTCGGCACGTCGAACATCATGACCGTGCCGCTCAGCGTCGCCGTCTGCGTGTGCTCGACTTCCAGTCCTTCGTATGATCTCCCCTGAAACACCAGGGACACGCCATCGCCCGACGCCATGTCGTGGTTCTTCATGACGACGACGGTCGCATCAGCACCGTCCAGTGCGTCGTAGTCCAGTTCGTTGTTGTCGTTCAACCCCGCCACGGCCGGGGCGTCGTAAATCGCGTCACCCACCTCGACGTCGATGAACGCCGATGGCGCACGTCCCGACCAGTTCTGTACCAGATCGACCAGTTCGTACGTCACCGCGACATCCTCGCCGGCGCCCGCCTCGTTGATCGTTGTTTCGGGCACCATGACCACCACCGGCTGGCCCACTTCCGGCTGTCCGATCGGGCCGTACACAACGCCTTTTGCACTTCCCCAGAGAACAGTCACCACGTCACCCGCCGTCATGTGCTCCCACACCGGGATTTCCACCGCCAGCCCCTCTGGCGGAACGGTTTCGATCGGGCCGGGTGGAAGAATGGCCTCGGCCAACGCCTCGTTGATGGGCCATGTCGACTGATCCGGGTCGTCTCCCCCCGGCACCGTGGTCTTGACGAGTACCTGCGCATGGGGCGACTCGATCGGAACCGGATCGCCGAACGACGAGATACGCTCGTACCAGACGTCGATCAAACCGTCGCCCACGCGAGACACGTCCGGCACCGGTGCCTGCAACGTGAAGACCGAATCGTTCGGGTTTTCGATCTGGATCGTATCGATCGGCAGGCCGGGCATTCCCCAGTAGAGCAGGAGCATGTCTCCGCGCAGGAAACCGGTCGTCCACGACACCAGCACTTCCAGCTTGTCGTTGATATTGCTTTCCAGATCGTCTTTCCGAATACCCCCTTTTCGCGCCGCCGGCACGGTCGGCGCGTACAGCCGGGCCGATTTGTCAATCGCCTCGTCGCTCTCCAGGGTGATGCCACTGCCTTCTGCGAACCTGTCGCGGATATTCATGACGGACCTCCTCATCTGCCGCACCACGGAACGCTCCTCGCGCCACAACGGCCGGGATACGTCAAATTCGCAGCAGGGCTTTCATCTCGCCACGGCGATCCTTGCCCGCCAACTGTCAACGTTGACAGGCCCCGCGCACGGCGAGGCTTTCCGGCACCTGACAACCTTGACAGTTTCTCGTCGGCATTTGCGGCGCCACACTCACCGGACGTTTCACCCCACCGCAAGGAGGTTCATCATGACCAGCAAAAGCATGACGTTGCTTCGCACCGATACCGCGCCGGCCCGGCTAAGCAGCCCGGTCAGCCGGGAAGAGGGGAAGAATTATCATCCGAACGTGGCCGTTATCGATCCCACTATCCTGGCCGACCGTCCGGCGGACTTTCCCGCTGACGCACCGCCATACAATCTGGTCAAGGCGTCGGCGGTGGGACCTGAGATCCGTTTCGAGGCAGCGTTTCTTGATCAAATGACGGTCGGCTGGAAATACGTCGTGTATTTCGACGGGGATACCGACGACGTCATCCGTGTGGTCACGGCAGAAGACCATGCCAAGCGATCCATTACGATCATCCTGCCCCCCGAACAGGCGTCAATGGAGGACGTTCACAATCTGCAGTACGTGGCAAGAAGCGAACTTGAAGACGAATGGAGTTTCCTCAGCCCGCCATCGCTGTTCACCATTGACACGCAGCGTCCCGGCGAGCCAAGGCCAGGAGAACTGGAATTCCCGGACGGCATCGAGCAGGACGGGCTGACGGATGCAAAGCTCACGGAGTTGGGCGACGTTCTGCGCGGCACCGTCCCGAGCTATGCCGAGCGCATGCACGGCGATACTCTGGTAGGCATACTGCGTCGGGAAGATGGCACGGAAGTCGGGCGCCTCCCACCGCATCAGATTCCCTACGGCGAAACCTACGATCCTCCCACCGAGCTTGTCTTTCCGCGCACGCTCATTGAGCAGGCCGGCGACGGAAAATTGGGTTTTTCTTATGAGATCACCGACCTGGCCGGCAATGTCAGCGCCGAATCCGATGTCGTGGTGATCGACGTCTTCCTGCGCCCGGGTATTGCCGATCTGCTGCCACCGCTGGTGCCGGCGTATGATGACGACCCGCCGCCCGACGCCAAGCTGATCGACGAGGCGGACGCGCGCGCCCCCGTCGAAGTCGAGATTCCCGGTCACGCGGAAATTGAAACCGGCGATGAGATTGCCGTGCTCTGGGGCGGACGCGAACAAAACCGCGTGGTCTTCAATGGCGCCGACAGCACGCTGCCCGTCATCCTGTCGATCAGGGTGCCCTACGGCGAGGTACTCGCGGAATGGGCCGACGCGCCGCCGGACGCCGACGGCTATGCGAGAGTCCCGGTGAGTTACATCGTTTATCGGGCGGGGCGCGAAGCCGGCCGCCCGAAGACGCCGCATTCGGTGGTCGTCAACCTGGATCAGGGCGGCGGCGTCGATCCGGATCCGGATACGCCGTGGAACGATGCCCTGGGCCGGCCCGTCGTGCACCACTCGGGGTGGAGCACTGGGGAACGCGAAGACTTCATTCCCGACGCCTCGATCCAGGAAGACCACGAATTCATCGTGCCGTGGTTCCGGCGCGATATCGACGGCAACATCACCGGCGAAGACGCCTTTATCGCCGGTGACATCATCTACGCGGTCTACGATGGCGTGACCATCGAGCCGCGCTATACCGTGGGCGGTGACGACGTCAGTCAAAAAGTCGACCTCGTCATCTCCCTTCCATGGGCGGTTGTCAAGGCGCAGGGCAGCGGGCTGAAGCCCACGGTGTACCTGGTCACGCGCTATCTCAACCCGGAGCAGCGCGAGAATACCAGTGTGTCGCCGACCGCCGAGGTGGAAGTCGCCGACAGCGGCGACATTCCGGGCGGCGACGACGGTCTGTTCCCCGCTACGTTCCCGAACGGCAAGGTGATCTGGTCGAATGTTTCTCCGATCGGGCATGAGCCGATCGAGGTTCCCGCCTATGAAAACATGCGACTGGGGGACGTGATCCGCATTTTCGTCACAGCCGACTTCTATGATCCTGTCGATCAAACCTATGGGGCGCCGATCACCCGTGCCTACTTCGGCGGCGACAACGGCGAGAATCCGCACCCCGATTATCGGTTCGAGATTTCCCTGGCTCAAGAGAACATCGGAGAGCCGGTCCGGTTCGGTTGGCCGAAGGAGTTGATCGAGTGGGGCTACCCGTATGGCATGTGCCGCATCGATTACACCGTGACCCGTGCGGACGGCAGCCACAAAACATCCGCATCGACCGGTGCTGAAACGCGCCTGGATACCAGTGCGAATTACCCGGGCCCGTATCCGTTCGGGGTCAGGCAAACGCACGTGACCTTGTCCGAGACAATGGCGCTTGCGAAGACGACACCGGACAAACGGCAGTCGATTCTCAATGCGTTTGTTCGGCAGTGGCTCATGAGCGCGGCACAGCGCCGCTCCTACCGGCAGCGTGAAAAGCAGGCGCTGGCCCTGGCAATGAAGCAGCGTTGAAGCACCCGAACGCCCGACAAGGGAATACGAGGCAAAGAAAAGCGCCTGACAGTCGCGAGACTGTCAGGCGTTCCCTCCCTCGGGAGACCTTCCATCGGTCGCATCTGACACGACAGCCGGTCCATCCCGCTTTTCTCACAAAGACGCTCAGAAGCTGTAACGCACACCGACGTTCACGCCCCACGGCTTGTCCAGACGCTTGCCTATCGAGTAGCTGCCGTCGGCATAAGCCTGCAAACGCTGAGTCATTTGCGCGGCAATGCCCGCACCGACTTCGAAACGCGTGCCGGAGATATCGTTCTCCAGACGAATGTCGTTGATCGTGACCGAATTGCCACCAGCGAACTCATGCGTGACGGCCAGCTTCATATACGGCTGGAACGTGCCCTTCGACGTCTCGAACGTCTTGCCGACGTTGACGCCCAGCGTACCCAACAACGACATGGCGCGGCCCGAGCGGGCATGCATGCCGTTATCCAACGTGAAATCGGTGCCGCTCGCCCACAAGCCGGCGACCTGCGCGAACGGTTCGACGAACCAGCGATTCGACCACTCGATCGTGCGGCCGAACTCGGCCGACAAACCCACGCCGTGATTGGCGAAATCCGCCTTGCTTTGCGTGCCGTCGCTCATGCGAACGTCAAGTTCATTGCCGAAACGGTTGTACTTCAGCACGCCGTCGAAGTAGTAGCCCTGCTTGCCAAGCCATGTGGCATACGCCCCCGCCGTGTGGCTCTCGACAGTTCCCCGGGAGCCGGAATTGAAATTGAGACGGCTCGTACTCGTGCCGAGCATGCCGCCCACCAGCCAATGGCCGTGATCGCCGCGCATGACGACCGCATCGGCGCCGGCGATCACCCCCCACTGGTCCTGCGAGTAGCCGCGGCCCAGTGCCGGGCGGGCGTTATAGCGTGAACCGAACGTGCGGGCCCATGCGCCCCCCTGCTCGCCAGCGCCCATGCGCGCCTCACCGAGTCGAGTGCGAAGCGCGCTGTGCTCACCGAGCCACACGGTAGACAGCGCGTTATGAATGCCGAGCACCGTGTCGGCGCCCGACGAGATCTCTTCGTTGCGCTCCAGGTACCACGACTGCTCCCCGCCGGCTTCTCCGCCCTGCTTGAGCGAGTAGGTGTACACACCGGCGTCGACCTTGTCGCCCACGAGCGAGAACGTCGCGTCGCCGCCGGCCTGCTCGACGAGCAACTGCGTATCCACCCCGCCCTCCTTCCCCGAGTTGGTGACGTGCAATCGGTGGGCGCCGGTGGCGTCGGTAACGTTGAGCCGGTCGGCTTCGCCGATCGCCAGATCGGCCTGCATGCCGAAAGTGCCGTTTCCCGTGAGCTCGCCAATGTCGAGCGTATGCCAGTCGCCCGACGACGCGGTGCCGTGAATGTCAATCATGCCACCACTGTCCATGGCGACCTTTGCCACATGGTTGTCTCCCGTGAGCGACCATTTCCCACCGGTATTCAACTTCAGCGAATCAACATTGACGAGAGCGCCGGTAATCGATGCCTGGTTTTGCAGCGTCAGTTGCATCTCGCCCTCGCCGCTGCCCACGATATTGCCCGTCAGTTGCGTGTTATCGACGGTGATGTCCGACGCGAGATCGCCAACAGCTTCGATCAGATTGCCGTTGGCCCCGGTGATCGATGTGCCGTTGGCAATGACGAGCGTTGCCAACGACTGCACGCCCTCGGGGTCCTCCTGACCGGGCTGTCGCTGAATCAGGATGCCTGCGCCTTCGGTGCCGGTGACTGCGACCCCATCGAGCACGGCGCCCACGCGTGGGGCCGTCCCTGCGCGGCTCGTGGACAGCCACAAACCGTGACTTCCGGTGAGCGAGCCGCCACTGGCCGTGAGCTCTCCGCCGAGATTCATGACGCCCGCGTTGAATCCGGCTTCCTCGCCGCTTCCGGACGTCACATCGGTATCGTTCAACACCAGCGTGGCTCCGCCGCCCATATTGACACCGAACGCATAGCCGCTAATCGTGCTATTGCTCACCGTTGCCGTGGACACGCCGTTGTTCGCCCCCATTCGGCCCATGGCCAGCCCCGTGCCCAGCGCGCTCGAGATCCGGGAGTTGGCGATCGTTGCATGCCCCTGCCGCAGCGCGACTGCCGTCTGGTTGCCCGTAGTCTCGATGGTGGCACCGTCGGCAATGAGGCGGGAGTCGGACTCGATGACGACTGTTTTGGCCGCCGCCCCCGGGTTCAGGATCAATCGGCCGCGATTACGCACCGTCCAGGATTCGTTCGGATCGCCCGGTGCGTCGACGATTGCCTCACCGTTGTCGATCAGCGCGGCCTGCGCCGGCGCAACCAAACAGGCAAGGAGCAGCGCAACCCCTTGAGCGATAAGCCGTGGCGCGTGCGGGGCGGCAGCCTGCCGCAGAGAAGTGATACGCATGGTGGTCGTTTTCGAAAGGTTTGGAAACGACCGCAAGCGTAGGACAAACGCTTATGAATTCTGCATATTCACACAACAAAACACCAATATTCACTGAAATTCATTAATTTTCCTCCAACTTCCAGGCTTTCCGTCTTTCACTCCCTGATTCACCGGTAGCGCTGTCATCACACTCAGAAGGTATAGCGCAGACCCAGCTGCACGCCCCACGGCTGGTCGATCTTGTGTCCGACACTCGATTCCACTTCAGAATAGATTTGCAGATGCTTCCGAATCTGTCCCACCAGACCGGCGCCAAACTCGAATCGGGTGCCCGACAGGTCGTTGTTGAAATTGATGCCATTGACCGTGATCCGGTTGCTCTTGACGAACTCCTGCACCAGCGCCACCTTCAGGTACGGCTGGAGGATTCCCCCGCCGGTCAACGCGATGCTCTTGCCGAAGGCGGCGCCAACGCGCGCCTGTACCGAACCCGTGTGTGCGGTGTTCGATTGCATGCCGTTGGTCAGCGTGAAATCGTCGCCTCCGACCCGCAACAGTGCGAGGTGCACGTAAGGCTCGACAAACCAGTTGTCGGCAAGCGTCAGATGCCGTCCGAACTCGGCCGTCATGCCGACACTGTTCTCGCCAAAGCTGCCATGCGCGCCCGTGCCGTCGTCCATGATCACATTGGCGTCGTTGGAAAAATGGTTGTACCGAAGCACTGTCTCGAAGTAATAGCCCTGTGCACCCAACCAGGTGCCATAGAGCCCCGCCGTGAAGCTGTTCACGCCCCCAGTGGACCCGCCGTCGATTCGCAGCGTGCCATGCCCTGTGCCGAGCAATGCGCCAACGAGCCAGGTGCCGCCCCAGGCCTGCCCCACGACACCGTCGATGCCGCCCATCACGCCGTATTGCGTGAGCCGATAGTCCACACCGGAGACGGGCGTGCCGTGAAAGCGCTTGCCATACGTGCGCACCCACACACCGCTATTGCCCTGATCTCCAATCCGGATGTCGCCGAGGCGGCTGCGCAGGATCGCCTGCTCCGCCCCCCAGACGACCGGCGCGATCCCGGACAGGCCAATCACGGTCTGCGCACCCGGCGTCAAATCGGGCCCCCCGGGATCGCCCGGGTCATGCGGGTCAGTGGCCAGCACCCAATTGTTGCCGTCCTGCCGCAGGTCGTACCGATAAACGCCGGCATCGACGGTGTGTCCAACGAGCGAGAAAGCGGCGTCGCCACCGCCTGTGGTCACCACCGTCAGCGGCGTCAGATCGCTGGGCTCCGCCCCACTGTTCGCGATATGCAACTGGTAATTCCCCGTCGCATTGCCCGTCACCGCCAACAAGTCTCCCGCATGGGTGGCGATATTGGTGTTCATCTTGAATGTGCCGCTTCCCGACAGGGTGCCTGCCGTCAGCGTGCGGAACGTTCCCGTACCCGCCGCTGTGCCGGAGATGTCGATCGTGCCGCCGCTCATCGTGACAGTGGGAACACTGTTGTTGCCGGCCATGATCCATTGCGCCCCGGAGTTCACGGCGAGCGACGTGAGGTTGACCAGATTGCCGGTAATCGACGCATTGTTCTGCAACGTGAGATTGACCACCGCAGTGCCATCGCCCGTCACGTTGCCTGTGAGTTGCGAATTGTCGACGGTCACAGCCGAGGTCATTCCACCCACGGCCTTGATCACATTTGCGTCGGCCCCGGAGATGGTCGTGCCCCCGCCAATGACGAGGGTAGCGTTTCCGGCCGTCAGCCCCGGCTGTGGCTCGATCAGAATGCCGGATCCGCTGGTACCGACGATCCGGGTGCCGTTGAGCGTCGTCGTCGAAGACGTCCCGCCGCTACCGGTGCTGATCCAGAAGCCGTTCGCGCCCGTGCTCGAACCGCCATTCATCGAGACGGTGGAGTCGAAGTTGACGACGCCGGCGTTAAATCCCGCAACCGTTCCCGCGCCCGCACTCAAGGTCGTGCCGTTGAGCGTCAGAACGCCTCGCGAACTAACCTGCGCCCCGAAGGCAAACCCGGAAATCGTGCTGTTGTTGACCGTGGCCGTCGGCACGGTCGTGTCGGCGCCCTGGGAGCCGAGCGACAGACCGCTGCCGACGGTGCTGCTGATGCTGGAATTGTTGATGGTGGCAGTCGAATTGAGCAGCCGCACGCCGGGATTGGTTCCTGTCGATGTAGCCACGGTCGCGCCGTTGAGGATCACGCTCGCCCCCGAATTCGCGGCAATGAAGTTGGTCGCCGCACCGGGCTCCACTGTCAGAATCCCCCGGTTGAGGACCGACCAGCTTTCCGCCGGGTCGCCTGGGGCAGACACTGTTGTCGCGGTGTTGTCGACAACCCCGGCATGCACTTGCGCCGCAAGGCACGCAGCCAGCGCGGCGACCGCGCTGGCAACCTGATGACGCGAAGGCGTCCATGGCATTGGCGTTTTCATACGGTCTCTCCTGAGCAAGCGGTGCAAACCACCGAGCGATACGACAGGGCCGCAGACATGGCACTTGGCCATGATGACCGGATCGCCCCCTCGAACAGCGATGTCGTCCCGATGCCGAAGGACGCCTCCGCCAATCCCGCCGCGACGCAAAAAACCGCGTGCAATTAACGGGTTGCGGAACTTTTATTACGTAACGTTATGCGCAGCCGCGACGCACTACACCTGTCAACGTTGACAGGTGTGGCATGGGCATATCTGTGGAAAAGTCGAGGCGCCGCCGTCGCGGCGAGTGCGACGGCAGGCAGGGTCGGTCATCCGGGCAGCTTTGGGCGAATCACGCCGTTTGCGTGTTTCGAGGACATCGCGCCCTCCAGCCCGACGGGCGCGCTGCCGCCCGCTCAGTAGCCCGCGGCCAGGCCGTCGCGACGAGTGTCACTCGCGGCCACGTAGCCGCGCTCCGGATCGTTGCGATCCAGACGCCAGATGTACTGGCCCGAGCCGAAGTCCATATAAGGATCGTCAATGGACTTGAGCTTGTGGCCCAGCGCCACGAGCCCCGCCACGGTCTCACGATCCATGGTCGACTCGATGTCGACCGTGAAGTCGCGGTTGACCTTCCAGCGCGGAGCGTCGCACGCCGCCTGCGGGTTCTGGCCGTAGTCCAGCATGCGCACGACCGATTGCAGATGGCCCTGCGGCTGCATGTCTCCCCCCATCACCCCGAAGCTCATCACCGCCTCATGCCTGCCGTCGACCTTCTGTGTGAGGAACGCCGGGATGATCGTGTGGAATGGGCGCTTGCCGCCTTCGACCACGTTGACGGACTTCGGATCCATCGAGAACCCGCAGCCGCGGTTTTGCAACGCGATGCCCAGATCGGGCACCACGACGCCCGAACCGAAGCCCATGTAGTTCGACTGGATGAAGCTCACCATCATGCCCTGCTCGTCGGCCGCCGTCAGGTAGATCGTGCCGCCCGACCTCGGCATGCCGAAGTCGAAGTGCGTGGCCTTGTCAGGGTCGATGAGCCGCGCACGCTCGGTGAGGTATCCATCGTCGAGCATCTGCTCCGGCGTGACTTCCATCGAGCGCGGGTCAGCCACGTACCTGTAGAGATCGGCGAACGCGAGCTTCATCGCCTCGATCTGCAAGTGCTGAGAATGCACGCGATCGACGGCGAGACCCGACACGTCGAACTTGTCGAGGATACCCAGCGCGATCAGCGCCGCGATGCCCTGACCGTTCGGCGGGATTTCGTGCACGGTGTAGCCGCGATAATCCTTCTCGATGGGTTTGACCCAGTCGGCGCGGTAGTTGCGCAGGTCGCCGGTCGTCATGGCGCCGCCGTGCTCGGCCGACCAGGCCGCAATGCGCTCGGCGATCTGGCCTTCGTAATACGCACGGGGGCCCTCCTGCGCGAGCAGGCGCAGCGTGCGCGCATGGCCCGGCATGCGGATCATCTCGCTGGTGGTCGGCGCGCGGCCGTTGGGCATGAATGTCTGGGCGTAACCCGGCTGGTCCTTGAGCTCAGGCACGGCCGCCGCCCACTTGCGCGCGACAATGTGCGCGAGCGCGTGCCCCCGCTCGGCAATCTCGATGGCCGGCGCCATCAGGTCGCCAAACGGCAGCTTGCCGAATTTCGCATGCAGGGCTTCCCACCCGGCGATCACGCCCGGCACCGTGACGGTGTCGAGACCGCGCACCGGTTGCTTCGCAATGCCGTGCTGCTCGCCGTACTTCTTACGGAAGTAGTCGACGTTCCAGGCTGCGGGCGCCACGCCCGACGCGTTCAGGCCGTGAACCTGCTTGCCATCCCACACCAGCGCGAAGCAATCACCGCCCAGGCCATTGGAGACCGGTTCCACGATGGTCATGCATGCCGCGGCCGCGATCGCGGCGTCGACGGCATTGCCGCCCTGCCACAGGATACGCAGGCCGGCCTGCGCCGCGAGCGGGTGCGACGTCGACACAATGTTGCGGGCGAACACCGGCATGCGCGGCGTCGGATATGGGTTTTGCCAGTTGAATTGCGTCATGGGACTGACTCTCGACCTCTGTCTCGAATGGTTGGAATTAGGGTACCGAATGCATCACTCACGACTGCTCGCGCGGATCCAGTGCGTCGCGCAGCCCGTCACCCAGCAGGTTGAAACCAAGTACCGTCAGGAAAATGGCGATACCGGGGAAAATCGACATCCAGGGCGCCTGCTCGACGAAGTCCTTGGCCGTGTTGAGCATGGAGCCCCACGACGGCAGCGGCGGCAGTTGCCCCAGCCCGAGAAACGACAGGCTCGCTTCGGCGATGATCGCCGTGGCGACCGTCAGACTCGCCTGCACGATGATCGGCGGCAGCACGTTGGGCAGGATATAGCGAACGATGATGCGCGCATCCGTGAGCCCGATCGCACGCGCGCCCTCGACGTACTCCTCGGCCTTCACGCTCAGCGCCTGTGCCCGCGCCAGACGCACGAAACGCGGCATGGCCGAAACGCCGATGGCGATCATGGCGTTCGTGAGGCTCGCCCCGAGAAATGCCGCCATCGCAATGGCAAGAATCAGGAAAGGGATCGACAGCAGGGCGTCCGCCAGGCGCGAGATGATGGCATCGACCCAGCGCCCGAAGTAGCCCGCCAGCAAGCCCAGCGGCACGCCCACGAGCACCGCGATGCCGACCGACACCACGCCGGCGGCGAGCGACGCCCGCGCGCCGAAGATCATGCGCGCCAGCACGTCGCGCCCCAGTTCGTCGGTGCCGAACCAGTGAAGCGCGCTCGGCGCCTGACGCACCGTCATGAAACTCGTGGCGATCGGATCGTACGGCGAGAGCCAGGGCGCGAACAGCGCCACGAAAACGGCAAACACCACGATGAGCGCGCCGGCCACCGCCGCCCGGTTGCGCGCGAACTTGCGCAGCCCGCGGTAGCGCCGCCGCGGCAGTCGCTCGGAGGCGGCGGCTGCCGGTGCGCGCGCCGCACCCGGAGTCGGCGAGGCCTGTGAGGAGGATGAGGTCGTGGGCAATGCGGCCATGTTCGGTGGGCGTTCGTTCGGTAGTCTCAGGCGCGACGCAGGCGCGGGTTGAGCAGGACATAGAGCACGTCGGCGAGCAGGTTCAGCACGATGAAGCTCACGGCGGTGACCAGTACCACGCCCTGCACCACCGCATAGTCGCGGTTGAACACGGCGTCGACCACCAGTTTGCCGAAGCCCGGAATCGTGAATACCTGCTCCGTGAGCACCGCTCCCGCCAACAATTCGCCGAAGAGCAGCGCCAGCACCGTGACGATCGGAATCAGTGCGTTGCGCAATGCATGCTTGAGCACCACGGTGCCGCGCAGCAGACCCTTGGCACGTGCCGTGCGGATATAGTCGGTGCGCAGCACGCCGAGCATGGCGCTGCGGGTATGGCGCATGAGTTGCGCCCCGAGCGCGGCGCCGAGCACGAACGCCGGCATCACCATTGTCTTGAGGCTCATCCAGAGATCCTCGCCCGGCGGCACGTAGCCCGACGACGGCAACAACTGCCAGCGTACCGAGACGAGGAATATCAGCAGGATGCCGAGCCAGAAGTTCGGAATGGACATGCCCGAGAGCGCCAGCACGTTCGCGCCATAGTCGATCGCGCTGCCGCGATTGGCCGCCGAAAGAATGCCCAGCGGAATGCCGATGCCGATGGCGATCACCAGACCGAACAGCGCCAGTTGCAGCGTGACGGGCAACTTCTGCGCGATGAGCGTCGTCACCGGCTCGCCGGTGCGCAGCGAGGTGCCGAGATCGCCGCGCATGACGTCGCGCATCCACAACGCATACTGGGTGGGCAACGGCTTGTCGAGGTGATACTTCTCGCGCAGCGCGGCAATGACCTGCGGGTTCTGGTCCTCGCCGGCCATCGCGAGCACGGGATCGCCGGGCAGCATCTTCTGCAGCCCGAAGATCATCATCGAGACGATGATCAGCGTGGGAATGGCTACCAGCGCGCGATGAACGACGAGGCGCAGCATGACGGCTCCCTTACTTCACGCTCACGCCGCGCAGGCGAATCAGCCCGTCGGGGTATGGCACGAACCCCTGCACCTTCTTGCTGAGCACGTACGGCCACGGTTGCACGTACAGGTACAGGATGGGATCTTCGTCGGACAGAATCTTGTTGGCCGCGTCGTAGATGGGCTTGCGCTCGGCCACGGTCGATTTCACGCGCCCCTCGTTGAGCAGCTTGTCGACCTCGGCATTGCAGTACTGACCGTAGTTCAGGTTGCCCTTGCAGGTCACGAACTGGTGCAGGTTGCCATCCGGGTCGACACGGCCGGACCAGCCGTTGTAGAGCACGTCGAAGTCGCCGCGATGCGCCGCGTCGAGCGCCGCCGCATAGTCCATCGGGCGCAGCTTGAGCTGGATGCCCGCCTCGGCCAGCATGGCCTGCAGCATCTGCGCCATCTGATTGGCGACCGTGTTGTTGCCGAAACTCAGCGTCACGTCGATCTTGTCGAAGCCGGCCGACTTGAGCAGCGCCTTCGCCTTCGCCACGTCGCGTTTGGTCGTCTTGATGGCGGTGTCGTAGTACTGGCCCGAGCGCGGCAACGCCTGATTCGCGGGCGTGAAGATGCCGCCGCCGATCACCTGGTTGATCGCGTCGCGGTCGATGGCAAGGTCGAACGCCTGACGCACACGCTTGTCGCGCAACGCCTTGGGGGCGTTGGCCGCCACGTTGAACGTCAATCCGTAGTAGCCCAAACCGTCGATGGACACGAAGTTCAGATTCGCATCGCGCTTGACCGATTTGACGTCGGACGGCGCAAGACGCTCGAGCATGTCGAGCGAGCCGGAACGCACGTTGGCCAGCCGCACGGTCGTATCGGGAATCGGCAGGTAGATGACCTTCTGGATGGGATACTTGTCCGCCTCCCAGAACCCCGCGAATTTTTCCAGGACCACACGATCGTTCTGCACGCGCTGCACGAACTTGTACGGCCCGGAACAGACCGGGTGCGATTGCACGGCCGCGTCGTCGGCGAGGGTCTTGGGCGCGAGCATCATGCCCGCGCGATCGGACAGCGTGGCGAGCAGCGCGGAATCGGGTGCCTTGAGCACGATGTTGACCGTGTGGTCGTCCACCGCGTCGACACGATCGATCGACGACAGCTCGCTCTTCCGGTTGCTGGCCGGCAAGCTGCGCGCGCGATCGAGGTTCGCTTTGACGGCCTTGGCGTCGAACGGTTCGCCGTCGTGGAACTTCACGCCCTGGCGCAATTTGAAGGTCCACGTCTTGCCGTCCGCGCTCACGCTCCACGAGGTGGCCAGCATCGGCACGAACTTCAGATCCGTGCCGATGTCGACCAGCGAGCTGCACAACGAGCGCAGCACCATGCGGTCGACGACCTGCGAACTGCGCGCCGGATCGAGCGAACCGATGTCTTCCTGCAGGCCGATGCGAAGCGTCGACTGAGCCATCGCCGAAGCGGTGCCGGTCGCGAGAAGCGCCGCCAACGCCATATCGAGCAGAACATTGCGCATGCGTGAGACCCCTTTGTCAGTAACGGTGTTGTTGATGTGTGGAAAAGCCATGCTCATGCCGGAACCGGCGTGCCCGGCCGATTCCCCGCATCGATCTGCGCCTGGCGCGCCCGGTACAGCGCGAGACGCACGCCCAGTTTGTCGCTCGGCGCCACTGAGCGGGCCGGGCTCGCACCCGCGTTCTGGATCTCGCGCCAGAAATGGCAGGCGACCTGTCGTCCGTCGGGCAGCACTTCGTCGATCGGGCGCTGTTCGCGGCACGCCGCGCGCGCATGCGGGCAGCGTGGATGAAAGCGACAACCCGGCGGCGGTGCGGTCGGACTCGGCAGCTCACCGCCCAACGGCGCGCGCTCGCGTCGCATGTGCGGACGGCTGGCCGGAATCGCCTGCAACAGGGCCTGCGTGTAGGGGTGCAGCGGGTTGTCGAACAGCGCGTCGGCGCTGGCCAGCTCGACGATTTCCCCAAGGTACATCACGGCGACACGGTCGCTCATGTGACGAATCACCGCGAGATCGTGCGCGACCATGATCAGCGTCAGGCCGAAGTCGTGCTTCAACCGCTCCAGCAAGTTGATGACCTGCGCCTGTACGGAGACGTCGAGGGCCGAGACAGGCTCGTCGCCAACGATCACGCGCGGCTCACCTGCCAGCGCCCGGGCGATGCCGATGCGCTGACGCTGGCCTCCCGAGAATTCGTGCGGGTAGCGCTGTGCGTAGTCAGGCTGCAGGCCGACGGTGCGCAACAGTTCGGCCACGCGCTCGTCGCGCGCGCGGCCACGTGCCAGACCGTGTAGCGCGATGGGCTCGCCGATCAGCCCCCCCACGGTCATGCTCGGATTGAGCGACGCGAACGGGTCCTGGAAGATAATCTGCAACTCGCGCCGCAGCCGCCGCATCGCGCCCGCCCCCAGCGTCATGAGGTCCTCGCCCTGGTAGCGAACCTCACCGCGTGTGGCGTCGAGCAGGCGGAGCAGCAATCGCCCGAGCGTGGATTTGCCGCATCCCGACTCGCCGACGATGGCGAATGTCTCGCCCGCCTGAACGCTGAACGACACGCCGTTCACGGCGTACACCGTGGGAGCGCGGGAAAAGCCGACGCGGTGACCGCCAAAGTGCCGGGTCAGGTCGCGCGCTTCGAGCAATGCGGGAGACGCGTTCATGCAACAACCTCTTCCATCGGGGTGGACGGGGGGGTGAGCGCTTCGACGGGCGCGAGCCAGCACGCCACCCGATGCGAGCCCGACAGCGTACGCTCGACGGGGGCCTCGCGCGTGCAACGCGCTTCGGCAAACGGGCAGCGCGGCGCGAAACGGCAGCCCGCCGGCATGCGCTCGGGGGGCGGCACCGCCCCGCGAATCGTCGCCAGGGTGCCTTCCCGCTTGCCGATGGACGGAATCGCCCCCATCAACCCAATCGTGTAAGGATGCTGCGGGTCGTCGAATATCTCGTCGACCGTGCCGTACTCGACGATGCGCCCGGCGTACATGACAGCGACGTCGTCGGCCACTTCCGCGACCACGCCCAGGTCGTGCGTGATCAGCACGACGGCAGTCCCGGTTTCGCGCTGCAATGTCTGGATGAGCGTGAGCACCTGCGCCTGAATGGTCACGTCGAGCGCGGTGGTCGGCTCGTCGGCGATGAGCAGCGCCGGACGGTTGGCGAGCGCCATGGCGATCATCACGCGCTGGCGCATGCCGCCGGAGAGTTCGTGCGGATAGTTATCGAGCCGTGTCTCGGGCGCGGGAATGCGCACCCGCTTGAGCATTTCGAGCGCCTCGGCGCGTGCGGCACGCCTGTCCAGTCCGCGATGGCGGCGAATTCCCTCTTCGATCTGATGACCGATGGTGAACGCCGGATTGAGCGAGGTCATCGGCTCCTGAAAGATCATCGCGAGACGATTGCCGCGCAGATCGGCAAAGTCGCGCTCGCGCAACGCGAGCAGATCCTGGCCCTCGAACATGGCGCGGCCAGCCACCAGGTTCGCCGGCGGGCTGGGCAACAGCCCCATGAGCGCGAGCGACGTCACGCTCTTGCCACACCCCGATTCACCGACGATACACAGCGTCTTGCCGGGATGCACGGCGAACGAAACACCGTCGATCAAATTGGGCGCGTCGGGCGCCTGGCTGAATTTCAGCGACAGTCCGGCGACTTCGAGCACCGGTCCGGCGTTGGCGGGCATGGTCATGGGCGCGGGAAAGAGGTGGCGATCCGGTCATGAGGAATGTGCATGACACGATTATGTCTCCCGCGCAGCCACAGGAAATATTAATATTTCTTTTTCACGCGTAAGTTATTTTTAAGTCCCGATGCTCACGTTGCGCATGTTGAAAACCTTCCGGCTGGTCGCGCAGACCGGCTCGTTTGCCGCGGCCGCCGAGCGCGCCGCGCTCACGCAGGCGGCCGTGAGCCTGCAGATGCGCGGCCTCGAGGACGCCGTCGGCCAGCGTCTGTTCGACCGGCGCGGCCGCCAGATCACGCTGACCCGGCAAGGGCGCGAGTTGTTTCCACGTGTCGAACAGATTCTCGCGCTCGCCGCCGACCTGACCGCCACGCCCATCGACGCCATGCAGGGACCGGTGACCATCGGCGCGGTGGTCTCGGTCATCGGTGCGCTGTCGCTGGTGGTCGCCGAGCTGAAAACGGCGCACCCGCAACTCGACGTAAGGCTCACCTCGGCCCGGTCGGATGAACTGACGGATCTGGTGGAACAGGGCGAAGTGGATATTGCGGCCGTGGTCGCGCGAGCGGACGACGCGCGCGCCGAAGGTCTCGTGTGGACGCCCCTCTATACCGAGCCGATGGCGATGGTGGTCAATCGCGACGTCGCGCAGACGGATCCGCAGCACATTCTCGACACGCACGCCTTTCTGCGTTTCGACCGGCGCGTGCGCACCGGCATGGTGGTCGAGCAGGCACTGCGCTCGGCAAAGCTCACCGTCATGGAGTACCTGGAGCTCAACTCCATCGAAACGATCGTCGCGCTCGTGCGCAAGAACGTCGGTGTGTCGGTGCTGCCGCTGTTGCATCGCGGCGACTGGCAATCCGACCCGCTGCTGCGCATCGTGCCGATCGCCGATCCGCCCTTGCTGCGCACCGTTGGCATGATTCACCGCGCGCACGACGCGCGCACCCACAACATCACCACCGCGATCGTTCGCATGCTGCACGACGTCTAGCGGGAAATGCGACAACGGCGCGAACGATGTCGCGCCGTTGGCAAAGGACCGCAGTCGGGCTTCGATTCAGTCGCGTGTCTCGAGCGCCTTGTTGATGCGCAGCGCAAGCAGCGTGCAGACGGCGCCCGAGAGCAGGTAGCCGCTCACCGCGATCAGCCCGAATTCGGACGAGAGCCCCAGTGCGACGAGCGGCGCGAATGCGGCGCCGAACAGCCAGGCGAAGTCTGTCGTGAGCGCCGCGCCCGTGTAACGGAAGCGCTGCTCGAAGTTCGACGTCACCGTGCCCGCCGCCTGCCCGTAAGACAAGCCGAGGAGGCCGAAGCCCACCAGAATGAAGATGTCCTGCCGGGTCGAACCGCCGCCCATGAGGAACGGCGCGAACAGCGCGAAGATTCCGATCAGGATCGCGAACAGGCCCAGCGTGGTGCGCCGTCCGATCCGGTCAGCGATGCGCCCGGAAAGCACGGTGCAGACGATGGCGATCCCCGCACCGCACAGCTGCACGATCAGCACACTGTCCAGATCCTGCGTGTTCTGTAGCGAGATCCACGACAGCGGAAACACCGTGACCAGGTGAAACAGCGCGTAGCTCGCGAGCGCGGCAAACGCGCCAAGAAAGATGTTGTACCCCTGCGAGCGCACCATCTCCCGCGTGCTGATCGGCTCCAGCTGCCCTTCCTCCAGCATCTCGGTGTATTCGTGCGTGACCACCAGGCGCAACCGGGCGAACAGGGCCACCACGTTCACGGCGAACGCCACGTAGAACGGATAGCGCCAGCCCCAGGTGAGAAAGTCGTCGGACTCGAGACTCCAATGCAGGAACAGGAACAGCGCGCCCGCGATGATGAAGCCGATCGGCGCGCCCAACTGCCCCATCATCGAATACCAGCCGCGCCGCTGCGGCGGCGCATTCATCGCCAGCAGCGACGGCAAACCGTCCCACGAACCACCGAAGCCGATGCCCTGCAGCAGGCGGAAGAACGCAAGCAGCCAGATCGAGCGCTCGCCCAGCACCGAGTAACCGGGCAGGAACGCCATGCCGGCGGTGGCCGTACCCAGCACGAAAAGCGCCGCCGTGAGCTTCACGCTGCGCCCCCAGCGACGCTGCACGGTCATGAACAACGCCGTGCCGAATGGGCGAGAGATGAAAGCGAACGAGAAGATCGCGAACGCGTACAGCAGTCCGTGCAGATCGTCGGCGAACGGGAAGAAAACGTGGGGAAATACGAGGACGGCGGCAATGCCGAACACAAAGAAATCGAAATACTCGGAGGCGCGTCCGACAACCACGCCAACCGCGATTTCCTCGGGCGCAATGCGGGACTTGCTCCCGTGATCGTGCGCCGTGGTCGCGATGGGTACGCCCGGGGGCGTCGGCGATTGATGAGCACTGCTTGACATTATCGGACCCCCTTCGGATCGGGATGACGATGGCATACTCGCGCCAGAAAAGCATCGCAGGTATCGCCCGTCCCCGCCATAGGGTTTACCCTAAATTGATGCATCTGGGAGGGGAGTCCATGATGGGTACGGTCTGAGGCTACGGTTCATCGATCGCAGCATGACTTCCCCCAAGTTCCTTCGCGGGGTATTTTTACTCCCCGCCGCCGCACTGCTGTCCGGTTGCAATACCGTATTGATGTCGCCTTCGGGCGATCTTGCGGTAAGGCAGCGGGACATCATCATCGTTTCCACCATTCTGATGTTGCTGATCATCGTACCGGTGATCGTGCTGACATTGCTCTTCGCGTGGCGATACCGGGCGTCGAACAAGGCGGCGGTCTACACGCCCGAATGGGACCACTCGACTCTGCTCGAGCTGCTGATCTGGGCCGCGCCACTGCTCATCATCATCGCGCTGGGCGCCCTCACCTGGGTGAGCACGCACAAGCTCGATCCGTACCGCCCGCTCGAGCGCATCGACGCCAGGCGGGAGATCCCTCCCGACACCCGGCCACTGACCGTGCAGGTCGTGGCGATGGACTGGAAGTGGCTATTCTTCTACCCCGACCAGGGCATTGCGACGGTCAATGAACTCGCGGCCCCCGTCGACCGGCCGATCCGCTTCGAGATCACGTCGACGACGATGATGAATTCGTTCTTCGTGCCGGCGCTCGCCGGACAGGTCTACGCCATGCCCGGCATGGAAACCAAGCTGCATGCGGTCATCAACAAGGCCGGCGTCTATGACGGCTTCTCAGCGAACTACAGCGGCGCGGGCTTCTCCGGCATGCGCTTCAAGTTCCACGGCCTGTCGCCGGAGGCCTTCGATGCGTGGGTCCAGCAGGTCAAGACCAAGGGCGACAACCTCACGCGCGAGAAGTACGAGGCGCTCACCAGGCCAAGCGAGTGGGTGCCCGTGCATTACTACGGCGACGTGGCGCCCAATCTCTACGACGCCATCCTGAACCGCTGCGTGCAGACCGGGCAAACGTGTCTGAAAGACATGATGGATCAGCCCAACCATCAGCACGCGAGCCGTGCGGGGCGCACCGGCCCGACGCAGGCAATGCTTGCCGACGCCATGTGCACCGCGCAGAACACCATGCAGTTCGCGGCGCGGACCGGCCTCGCCCCCGGCGCGGCACTCACCCGGTGACGCGCACTGCGCCCAACCCTCGACAATGATGCGCTTCGCGCGCGAATGATCCCAGGTTCGAGCTTATGGACATCGTCAAGCTGATCTTCGGCCGCCTCACGATCGAGGCGATCCCGTACCACGAACCCATCCTGCTCGCCACGTTTGCAGGGGTGGCGCTCGGCGGCATCGTCGTGGTGGGCGCCATCACCTACTTCAGGCTGTGGGGCTATCTGTGGCGCGAGTGGTTCACCAGCATCGACCACAAGCGTATCGGCGTGATGTACGTGGTCCTGGGCATCGTGATGCTGCTGCGCGGCTTCGCCGACGCCGCGATGATGCGCCTGCAACAGGCGATCTCGTTCGGCGACAACATGGGCTATCTGCCGCCGCACCACTACGATCAGATCTTCACCGCGCACGGCGTGATCATGATCTTCTTCGTGGCCATGCCGCTCGTGACCGGTCTCATGAACTTCGTGGTGCCACTACAGATCGGCGCGCGCGACGTGGCCTTCCCGTTCCTCAACAACTTCAGCTTCTGGATGACCGTGAGCGGCGCGGTGCTGGTCATGATGTCGCTCTTCGTCGGCGAGTTCGCCCGCACCGGCTGGCTCGCGTATCCACCGCTGTCGGGGATTCTGCAGAGCCCGGATGTCGGGGTGGATTACTACATATGGGCGTTGCAGATCGCGGGGGTCGGCACCCTGCTCTCGGGCATCAACCTGCTGGTGACCATCGTGAAGATGCGCGCACCCGGCATGACGATGATGCGCATGCCCGTCTTCACCTGGACCTCGCTGTGCACCAACGTGCTGATCGTGGCGGCTTTCCCGGTGCTCACCGCCGTGCTGGCGCTGCTCGCGCTCGATCGCTACGCCGGCACCAACTTCTTCACGAACGATCTCGGCGGCAACGCCATGATGTACGTGAACCTCATCTGGATCTGGGGCCACCCCGAGGTCTACATTCTCGTGCTGCCCGTGTTCGGCGTGTTCTCGGAAGTCGTGGCCACGTTCTCGGGCAAGCGTCTGTTCGGGTATGCGTCGATGGTGTACGCCACGGTCGTGATCACGGTGCTGTCCTACCTCGTGTGGCTGCACCACTTCTTCACGATGGGCTCGGGGGCGAGCGTGAATTCGTTCTTCGGCATCACGACGATGATCATCTCGATACCGACCGGGGCGAAGATCTTCAACTGGCTGTTCACCATGTACCGCGGCCGGATCCGCTTCGAAGTGCCCATGCTCTGGACCGTCGGCTTCATGGTGACGTTCGTGATCGGGGGCATGACCGGCGTGCTGCTGGCCGTGCCACCGGCCGACTTCTCGCTGCATAACGGACTGTTCCTGATCGCGCACTTCCACAACGTGATCATCGGCGGCGTGATCTTCGGCATCATGGCGGCCATTACCTACTGGTTCCCGAAGGCGTTCGGCTACCGGCTCGATCCGTTCTGGGGCAAGTGCTCGTTCTGGTTCTGGTTCATCGGCTTCTATGTCGCCTTCATGCCGCTGTACCTGCTCGGCCTGATGGGCGTGACGCGCCGCGTGAGTCACTTCGACGACATGTCGCTGCAAATCTGGTTCCAGGTTGCCGCAGTGGGGGCGTTGCTCATCGCGATCGGTATTGCCTGCTTCATCATCCAGCTGGTGGTGAGCTTCCTGCGCCGCGATCAGTTGCGCGACGACACCGGCGATCCATGGCATGGCCGCACGCTCGAATGGTCGACCTCGTCGCCGCCGCCGGTCTACAACTTCGCCTTCACCCCGCTCGTGCATGACAACGACGCCTGGTGGCAGATGAAGCAACAAGGCTTCAAGCGGCCGATGGACGGCTTCATTCCGATCCATATGCCGAAGAACACCTCGGCCGGCATCTTCCTTGCCGGGCTGGCCACGGTGTGCGGGTTCGGACTCATCTGGCACATGTGGCTGGTGGTGATCGTGGCATTCGTCGCCTTGCTGGCGGTCGCCATCGGTCACACGTTCAACTATCACCGCGACTACTACATCCCGGCCGATCAGGTCGAACACACGGAGGCAGCGCGCACGCGACTGCTCGCCCAGCATGTCTGACACGACCGCAACCTTCCCGGCAGGCGGCGCCCCGCTCGGCGCCCATACGCCGGCGCCGCCGCGCGACGGCGAGCTGAAGTTCATGATGACGAGCGACTACCACCCGCCCAACGGGACGCTGCTCGGCTTCTGGGTCTACCTGATGAGCGACTGTCTCGTGTTCGCCTGCCTCTTCGCGGCGTATGGCGTGCTCGGTCGCAACTACGCGGGCGGACCGACCGGCGCCGAGCTGTTCGAGTTGCCGCTGGTCGCCCTGAACACGACCTTCCTGCTGCTGTCTTCGATCACCTACGGCTTTGCCATGCTCGAGATGCAGAAGCGCCGCCAGGGCGCCACGCTCGGGTGGCTGGCGATCACCGGTTTGCTCGGCGCGGCGTTCCTCTCGCTCGAACTCTACGAGTTCGCCAACCTCATTCACGAAGGCGCGGGGCCGTGGCGCAGCGCGTTCCTGTCGTCGTTCTTCACGCTGGTGGGCACGCACGGGCTGCACGTGACGTTCGGCATCATCTGGCTCATCACCCTCATGGTGCAGGTCGGCAAGCACGGCCTCACCGCGCCCAACCGCCGCCGCCTGATGTGCCTGTCGATGTTCTGGCACTTTCTCGACGTCGTGTGGATCGGCGTCTTCACCTTTGTCTATCTCATGGGAGTGCTGCCGTGAGCGCCCACGATTCGACCCTGCACGACGCCGACGGTCATGGTCACGACCACGATCACGACCACGATCACGAGGAAGGTCCGCACAGCACCCTGCGCGGCTACGCCACGGGCTTCATCCTGTCGATCATTCTCACCGCGATACCATTCTGGTTCGTGATGGGCGGTGTGTTCGAGAAATCGAGCACGACGGCGATCATGATCCTGTTCCTGGGCGCGATTCAGATCGTCGTGCACATGATTTACTTCCTGCACATGAACGGCAGGTCGGAGGGCGGCTGGAACCTGCTCTCGCTGATTTTCACGATCGTGCTCGTGGTCATTACCCTTTCCGGGTCGCTCTGGGTCATGTATCACCTGAACCAGAACATGATGCCGGGTATGATGCAGGATACGAAGAACCTTCCCTGAACGGCATTTCCCTTGAGCAGCAATCGACTTCACGATTCGGGGGACGCACAGCGTCCCCCGCGCACTTCCGGTGCGCCCTCCCGCTCCTCCCCCTTCCGGCTGGTCATTCTCGGCGTGATCACGCTGGCCCTGGTGGGTGTCTTCACCTCGCTCGGCACCTGGCAGTTGCATCGTCGGGCGTGGAAGCTCGATCTGATCGAGCGCGTGAATTCGCGTGTGCACGCGCCGGCCACGCCCGCACCGACACGCACGCAATGGCCGGGCGTCAACGCGGCTGGCGACGAGTACCGGCATGTCTCGCTGCGCGGCACTTACGCGTTCGACAAGGACACGCTGGTGCAGGCGGTCACCGACCTGGGCGGCGGATATTGGGTACTCACCCCACTGCGCACGGCCGATGGCAGCGAGGTGCTGATCAACCGCGGCTTCGTGCCGCCGGGCTGGAAGGAGGCCGTGCCGCCCACGCCCGCCGGCGAGGTCGTGGTCACCGGCCTGCTCCGCATGCCCGAGACGGGCGGCGGCTTTCTGCGCAAGAACGTGCCGTCGGAGAATCTCTGGTATTCGCGGGATGTTGCTGCCATCGCCGCCGCTCGCGGTCTCGCGGCCGCCGACGTCGCGCCCTACTTCGTCGACGCAGACGGTAAGCCTGGCGCAAGCGCGGCAGGCAACGCCGTGCGCGGCGACGCCGAAGCCATGACCGGGACGGCGGCGGTACGCGATTATCCCGTCGGCGGCCTGACCGTGGTGCAGTTCCCGAACAATCACATGAGCTATCTGCTGACGTGGTACGCGCTGGCCATCATGTCGGCGGTGGCGGGATGGTTCGTCATTCGCCTCGAACTGCGCAAGCGCGCCGATTGAATCACGCGGCGATGGCGGCAATCCGGGTTGCGATCTGCAGCAGCCGCGCATCGTCGAGCGCGGCGTAGCCCACCACCAGCGCCGACGCCGACGCCGCGAGCGACGAGCGCGTGAATTCCCGCAATCCTTCCACGAACACGCCCGCTTCGCGCAGCGCGGCCACGAGCGCCGCCTCGTCCACCTGTGGTGGCAGCCAGAGAACGAAATGGAAGCCCGCGTGCTCGCCATTCAATGGAGAAATTCGATGGAGTTGGCACAACGAGAAGCGGTCGGGGCAAAGTACAGCGCCGCCGCCATGCGGCGCGCGCAGGCGCTGACCTGGGAAGCGACCGAGAAGATCGCGGCGCTCATCAAACCCGGCATGCGCGAATCGGAAGCGATCGCCGCCGGCAAGGCGCTGCTCGGCACACTGGGCATGGACCGCATCTGGCATCCCGTACTGATCCGCTTCGGCGAGAATACGCTGCGCACCTTCAGCGAGCGCAGCGACGTCGACCCGGTGCTCGGAGACGACGACATCTACTTCATCGACATCGGCGTGGTCTTCGACGCGCACGAAGGTGACTGCGGCTTTACCCGCACGACAGGCACCGATCCGGAAATGCAGCGTTGCGCCCGCGACGCGCGGCGTCTGTTTGATGTCGTGCACGCCCATTGGCGCGAGCACGGCGTGAGCGGCCAGGCCCTGTACCAGTTCGCGAAAGCGCAGGCCGAGGCGATGGGCTGGGTGCTCAACCTCGACATCAGGGGCCATCGCGTGAGCGACTTTCCCCACGCCATCTACAAGGGCGGCAAGCTCGGCGACCTGGCGGACACCCCGAACGGCGGTCTGTGGATCCTCGAGATCCAGATTGCCCACCCGACGCGCCCTTTCGGCGCGTTCTACGAAGACTTGCTCGTCTGACCCCAGGCGTGGCGGATGCACAACGGGCCCGAATAGGACGCCGAGGCTTTTCCGACTTTTCCGAACTTTTGCGCCCGTCTTGCCGGGCGATACGCCCGGTTTCATCGCAGATGTTCGCGGCCAACATCTGACCCTTTATCGCGTTCCGCCAGCTCCGGCGCGGGAGTGGCCCCATTGAGACGAATTGTCCAGTGCGGCGCGAAACCTCGTTGCGGCCCGCCGTCAGGACTTTCGTTGCATCTTTCCCCAATTACCCATTTTGCGTTACCGTTCGTTAGTCGACGGAACGCTCACGCGCGGCGGCATGGCAACGGAGACGTCGCCGGCGTCCCTCTCTCGGGGATGCGGGCGAGTTGCCTGTCACGCATCGTCCGTCGTCGGCGCAGTGGAAATGGAAGTGGTGGTTTGTGGTTGTTAGCCGTTCCTCTCGTTCATCTCGCCCATCTCGCTCAGACAAGAACCATAGAAAGACGATGAAAAATCCAACCTTCACCAAAGCGCTCTTCGCCACGGCCCTGAGCTGTGCGCTGTTCAACGTTCACGCGGCATCGCAGGCGCCGGTCGGCGCCGAGAACGGCATGGTCGTGACGGCCCAGCATCTCGCCTCGAAAGTCGGCGTCGACGTGCTCAAAGCCGGCGGCAACGCCGTCGATGCCGCCGTTGCGGTGGGCTACGCCCTGGCCGTGGTGTATCCGGCCGCGGGCAACCTCGGCGGCGGCGGTTTCATGACGATCCAGCTCGCCGACGGCCGCAAGACCTTCCTCGACTTCCGCGAGAAGGCGCCGCTCGCTGCCACCGCGAACATGTATCTCGACAAGGACGGCAACGTCATCAAGGGCGCCTCGACCACCGGCTATCTGGCCGTGGGTGTGCCGGGCACCGTGTCGGGCATGGAATATGCGCGTGAGAAATACGGCACGAAAACGCGCCAGCAACTGATCGCGCCGGCCCTTACGCTCGCCGAAAAGGGTTTCGTGCTCGAACAGGGCGATGCGGACATGCTCTGGACATCGACCAAGGATTTCGAAAAGGATCGCGCCAACTCGGGCGCCATCTTCCTGAACAAGGGCCAGCCGTTTCAGCCCGGCGAGCGACTCGTGCAAAAGGATCTCGCGCGTACGCTCAAGCTGATCAGCGCCAAGGGCACTGACGGATTCTACAAGGGAGAAGTCGCCGACAAGCTCGTCGCGTCGATGAAGGCCGGCGGCGGCATCATCACGCAGGCCGACCTCGATCAGTACAAGACGCGCGAACTGGCACCGGTCGAGTGCGACTATCGCGGCTATCACGTGGTCTCGGCGCCGCCCCCGAGCTCCGGCGGCGTGGTGATCTGCGAGATCATGAACATTCTCGAAGGCTACCCGATGAAGGACCTCGGCTTTCACTCGGCCCAGAGCGTGCACTACACCATCGAGGCCATGCGTCATGCGTATGTCGACCGCAACAGCTATCTGGGTGACCCGGATTTCGTGAACAATCCGATCGCCCATCTGCTCGACAAGAACTACGCCGCCAAGATTCGCGCGGCCATCGACCCGCACAAGGCCGGCATCTCGCAAGAGATCAAGCCAGGGGTGCCGCCGCACGAAGGCAGCAATACCACGCACTACTCCATCATCGACAAGGACGGCAATGCCGTGTCGGTCACCTACACGCTCAACGACTGGTTCGGCGCGAAGGTCATGGCCAACGGCACCGGCGTGTTGCTCAACGACGAGATGGACGACTTCACCGCGAAGGTGGGCGTGCCGAACCTGTACGGTCTGATCCAGGGTGAAGCGAACGCGATCGGGCCGGGCCGCCGTCCGCTGTCGTCAATGAGCCCGACCATCGTCACGAAGGACGGCAAGCCGGTCATGGTCGTGGGAACCCCGGGCGGCAGCCGCATCATTACCGCCACGCTGCTGACGATGCTCAATGTCATCGATTACGGCATGACGCTTCAGGAGGCCGTCGACGCACCGCGCTTCCACCAGCAGTGGATGCCGGAGGCGACCAACATCGAAGCGTTCGCGCTGAGCCCCGACACGCAGAAGATTCTGGAGAGCTGGGGACAGAAGTTCGCGGGCCCGCAACCGGCCAACCACGTGGCCGCGATTCTCGTCGGCGCGCCGTCACTCGGCGGCAAGCCTGTCGGCAAGAACCGCTACTACGGCGCGAATGACCCGCGTCGCAACACAGGACTGGCCCTCGGCTATTGAGAGTGCGGTGCGATCCGGGCAACGTCCGGATCCGACAGGACGCCAGGGCCGCGCTCGCGGCCCTGCTTTTTTGCCGACGCCGTCATGTCGTCGCTGCACGGGTTGGCCGGATGACGAGGCTCGCTGGCCGAATCACGACAGCCGACGCGCCTCGCGATGGTCGAGCGTTGCTGAATTCGTACACCGAAGCGCCCACTTTTGTAACTTTTTGTAATACACCATCGAGAAATTCAGGAACTCCACGCGAGCGGGCCGTCCAACAGGTTTCCCCGTGTATTGCGCCCGCGTCCTGCGCGACGGTTCTCCGCCGTGCGCAGTCGTGTTTCTCTGCATGCACGCGTCGCCCGTCACCCTCTCACTACGGAACCGCGTGAAGATGTCCGCCTTGTGGTACCTGCCGCTCAGCCCCGACCTGCCCCGTCTCTACCGCCTGCCGCCGCGCACGATCGCGCTCGCCCGCTTCATGCTCTTCGGCGTGATACTGCTCATTGCGGGTCTGCCGGTGAGCGACGCGCTCGCCGCGAGCACCCACACCACAAGTACAGGCAAGCGGCGGAACGATGCGGTCAAGCAGAAGAGCACCGCCAAGGCGAGCGCGAAATCGGCCCATCGGAAAACGGCGACCGCGAGCCACTCGCGCAAGCGTGCGACGCGTCATGCGAAAGCACTGCCGACGCGCAAAGGGTATCAGGCGCGCAGGCACGCGAAGTCACCGCGCCACGCGAGGGCGGCCGCGCGGCGCTCGCCGACGGTAGCGCACCGCAAGCCGGTGCCGAAGGCCGCGGCCAGGTCGGTAAAATCCGCGAAGGCGGCGAACGCGGCAAAGTCGCCCGCGCCCCAGGTCAGTGCCAAACCCCGACTGCTCGCGCGTTGCGGCTTCACGCCGGCGTCGAGAAAACGCCTGTTTTCGCGCGCGGTCTACATCGTCGACGAAAAGACGCACACGCCGCTCTTCGCAAAGAATGCGGACCAGGTACGGCCCATCGCTTCACTCTCGAAGCTGATGACGGCCGTGGTGTGGCTCGATAGCGGCCCGTCGATGCGCACACCGCTCACAGTCACCCAAGCCGATCTCGATACCCTCAAATTCACGCGTTCGCGCCTGCTCGTGGGTTCGACGCTGTCGCGTGCGGACATGCTGCACATCTCGTTGATGGCCTCGGAGAATCGCGCCGCAGCGGCACTGAGCCGCGATTACCCGGGCGGACGACCGGCATTCATCGCCGCGATGAACGCCAAGGCCCGCGCACTGAACATGCCCAACACGCGCTTCGAGAATTCGACGGGTCTGTCGCCCCGCAATGTGTCCACCGCGCGCGAACTCGCGCGACTCGTGCGTGCCTCGAATCGCTATGCGCTCATCCGCCGGTACTCGATCGATCATCAGCAACGCGTGCGTACCGGCAAGGGGCAGTTGCAATACGTCAACACCAACCGGCTGGTCCGCTACGGCAAGGTACACGCCAGCGTCCAGAAGACGGGCTTCATCAATGAATCGGGGCACAACATGGTGATGCGGGTCATGGTGCACAAGCAGCGCCCTGTGATCGTGACGATGCTCGGCAGCGATACCCCTGAGGGCTCGCGACTCGATGGCGTACGTATCGCGCATTGGTTGTCGTGTTCGCTGCGCTAGGCGTCGCCCGATGCCTGGTCCTGAACGACGCGGGAGATGCCAGTATTGGCACCTCCCGCGCCATCGTATCGCCGGCTAACGCACCCGCGCATGCCACCGGCCCCACACGGCCGTAGCGAACAGCAACAACGCGCCGGCGCCGATCACGGCGTCGAAGCCCTGATTGAACGCCGCGTTGGCCAGCGCCGTGAGCGCGTTGGCCGTGGGTGCCGGCAAATGTTCGGCGACGAGCAGCGCTTCGTCGAGACTGTCACGCACAGCATCCGGCAGCCCCGCCGCTTGCGGCACATCCATCGCACGACCGTAGACGACCGTCAGCAGGCTGCCCATGAACGTAACGCCGAGCGCGCCGCCGAGCTCGTACGACACCTCTTCGACGGATGCCGCCATGCCGGCGCGCTCGGGCGGCGCGCTCTGCATGATGGTGCTCGACGCCGCCGTCATCGTCGCACCGACCCCAAGCCCCAGCATCGCGAGCGACGCGATCGACAACGCCAGCCCCATGTCTCGCACGACCAGATAGCCTGCCATGCCGGCCGCCGACATCAGCAAGGCAATCGGCAGAAGACGCGTGCTGCCCAGACGCGGCAGCACGCGCCCGGCGATCGGGCCCGCCACGAATGCCGCCAGCGAGAGCGGCATATTGGCCCAGCCGGCCTCGAGCGGCGAGTAGCCGAGCACCAGTTGCAAGCGCTGACTGAAGACAAGTTGCATGCCGATCAGGGCGGCCGCGGCCATCGATGCCGCCGCGACGGCGCCCGCGAAGGCCGGATTGCGAAACAACGTGAAGTCGAGCAGCGGCTCCGCGCTGCGCCGCTGACGGTGCACGAACGCCCAGAGGAACATCGCGCCTACCGCCAGCGCAACGGCCACCGCGAGCCATTCGGGCGAGGGCTTGCCCGCGCCCTTGATCGCGTACGTCACCGCGATCAGGCCCGCCATGAAGAGCAGCGAGCCGAACCCATCCCACGGCCGCGTGGACGTCGCTCGCCCTTTGGGAATCAGCCACCATGCCAGCGGGATCGCCACGAGCACGATCGGCACGTTGATCAGGAAGACCGATCCCCACCAGAAGTGCTCGAGCAATGCGCCCCCGACGATCGGACCGAACGCCGCACCTCCCGAAGCCACCGACGCCCAGATGCCGATGGCGAGCGCCTGCTCGTGGGTATCGGTAAACGTGAGGCGGATGAGCGAGAGCGTGGCGGGCATCATCATGGCCGCCCCCACGCCGAGCACCCCACGGGCGACGATCAGGCTGCCTGCCTCGGGCGCGAACGCCGCGGCAAGCGACGCTGCGCCGAATACGGCGAGCCCCGCAAGGAAGAGGCGCTTGTGGCCAAGCCGATCGCCAAGCGTGCCCATGCCGAGCAGCAGGCCCGACACGACAAGCGCGTAGGCATTGACGATCCACAGCTTCGCGGACGCCGTTGCCGCAAGATCATGGGTCAGACGCGGTAACGCCGTGTACAGCACCGTCATGTCGATCACGATGAGCAGCAACGCCACCGACACAACGGCCAGCACCAGCCAGCGGCGGGCGCCGGTCATCCCGGTCACGGGTTTCGGCAAAGTTTGAAGGCTGGCCATCGGAATGCTCCTGTTGTCGCACATGGGTTCTGGATTTCGCCTCCCCCGGGAACGGCATGGTTTGCCTGAATTAGGGGAAAACCCGCATGATCCATCAATAAACCGATTGATAAAAGTTGGAACCCATCTAGTGAACAGATGAGTCAGAATGACCTCGGCAGAAATGTCTCGTAGACGCTATTAGTGAGAAGACGACGCGCGAAATTTGCATCGGAAAATGCGAGTTGAACGCGCGTTCTACGGTGTTCAACAGGAGTGGCGATGCACCACGGAGGCGCATACAATTTGCGCCACTTTCCCATTGGGCGAAAATCCCCCCTATTCGTACATGGCATCCCATCCGACCCGAATTCCCGACGACGTCTCTCTTCCGGAGCTGACGGTACGCGGCATGATTCTCGGCGCGCTGATCACCGTGGTGTTCACCGCTTCCAATGTCTACCTTGGCCTGAAAGTCGGGCTCACGTTCTCTTCTTCGATTCCGGCCGCCGTCATTTCGATGGCCGTGCTGCGGGCGCTTCGCGGGGGAAACATCCTCGAGAACAACATGGTGCAGACGCAGGCGTCTGCGGCCGGCACGCTCTCGTCGATCATCTTCGTGCTTCCCGGCTTGCTGATGATCGGCCACTGGCAGGGCTTTCCCTTCGGTCTGACGCTCGCGATCTGCGCGTCCGGCGGCATTCTCGGCGTGCTGTTCACCATTCCCTTGCGTCGTGCCATGGTGGTCGACAGCGAGTTGCCTTATCCGGAAGGCGTGGCCGCGGCGGAAATTCTTCGCGTCGGCAGCGAGGGAGACGGCGTGTCGTCGGCTGAAGGGAAGTCGCCTGGCGAGGCGTCGAGCGGCGTGCGCGAAATTGCGTTCGGCGGTGTGGTCTCGGCATTGTTCGCATTCGCCACGACCGGCCTGAAGGTGCTCGGCGAGAGCATCACCGCATGGGTACCGGCGGGAGCGGCCGTCTTCCGTCTCACGACCGGATTCTCGTTGGCGCTTATCGGCGCGGGATATCTCATCGGTATCGTGTCGGGCCTGGCGATTCTGCTCGGCATCGTGCTGAGCTGGGGAATTGCGGTGCCAGTGCTCACGACGATTACGCCCAATGCGGACGGTCAGGCGATCGCCGCATTTGCCAACGGGCTTTGGCAGCACAAGGTACGATTCATCGGCGCCGGGACCATCGGCGTGGCCGCCATCTGGACGCTCATCACGCTCGCCAAACCAATGGTCGACGGGGTGAAGACGTCGTTCGCGGCGCTGGGACAGTCGCGCGGCGCCCAAGGCAAGGCGGTGACACTCGCGCGCACTGAGCAGGATCTGTCGCCTTACTGGGTGATCGGACTGACACTCCTTTGCGTTGCGGTCTGGGTCGTGACGTTCGGCATCTTTCTCGCGGACGCGCCATTGTCGTTCGGCGGCATTGCGACGCTGGTGATTTGCAGCGTGGTGTTTGCCGTGGTGTTCGGTTTTCTCGTGGCGGCGGCGTGCGGGTATATGGCGGGACTCGTGGGGTCGTCGGCCAGCCCGATTTCGGGCATCGGCATCGTCGCGGTGGTGCTCGTATCGCTGCTTATCCTGAGCGTCAGCCAGGCCAGCGGGCTGCTTGACGCCAGTGGTGGCGGCAAGCTCGGAATTGCGCTCGCGCTGTTCACGACGTCAGCCGTCATCGCGATTGCCACGATTTCGAACGACAACCTGCAGGATCTAAAGACGGGTTGGCTCGTTGGCGCGACCCCGTGGCGTCAGCAGGTGGCATTGCTCGTTGGCTGCGTGGTCGGAGCGGCAGTGATTCCGCCTGTGCTGAATCTGCTGTACAACGCTTATGGATTTATGGATGCACTGCCGCGTCCGGGCATGGACCCGTCGCAGGCATTGTCGGCCCCGCAGGCGATTCTGATGACGGCGATCGCGAAAGGCATCTTCACGCATCAGCTTGACTGGTCGATGCTCGGCATCGGCGCGCTGCTCGGTGTGGCGCTCATCGCGATCGACGCGGCGCTGGCCAAGCGCGGTGGCGTCGCACGTGTGCCGGTCATTGCCGTCGGTATCGGAATCTATCTGCCGCCGACGGTAGGCTCCGTACTCGTCATCGGCGCCGTGCTTGGCTGGATCGCACATCGTGTGCTCAGATCGCGTGCGCAAGCCCAGGGGAAGGATTTCGCCCCATTCGCCGAAGCAGCGGAACGGCGCGGCGTGCTGCTGGCGTCGGGCCTGATCGTCGGTGAAAGCCTGGTCGGCGTTGCGATGGCCATGGTGGTCGGCTTCACCGGCTCCGACGCCCCGCTCGCCATCGTCGGCAACGGTTTCGCCCCAACGGCGGAATGGCTGGCGTTGATCGTCTTCTCCGGGATCTGCATCGTGATCGTGCGTCGCGTGCTGGCTACGGGTCGTTAAACCGACGTTGTCGCGAAATGTTTCTGCAGGCATTTTTGGGGTGCCTGTGTTTTCCTGAGGTAGGTCAGGTCAGCAGGACTGGTTGCGCCCGAATAAGTTGACTATGTTGTTTGTCGCGCCGTGATCTGCTTCAGTTTCGGTCTGAGTCGCCGTCTCATGGACGTACACCTCAACCGAGGGCGTCGGCTCGTGACATCCCATGCGGGCTAATCGGTCGTGTGGTCGTGTGGACGTGTGGCAGCAGCGGCAAGCCCGGATCGACGCCTATCCGGTCATCCGGGCAAACGGGTTCACGCAAAGGGATACTTGCGTCGTTTGGCTGCGAACCCGTCTCCATGCGAACCCGGGCCGACTCGTCTTCGACTGAATTGGAAATCCCGAGGCAAATCCATCTATCGCAGTGGCCGATTGGGGGCTGTGGCCGTTGCGCCTTCCAAGGCGTTACCGCTCGAGCAGATCAAGGGGTTCCAGCGGTCGCTTTCCCTATCGAAGAAGACATCCGACACGTCCATGCCGAAAGTCGCGCCCGTCTCCGGATTCCGCCTGCGAACTCGCTCAAGCTCGACTTCGCCGCAGGCACTGATTACACAAATCGCGGATGTAAAGCAAAAACCCCTTGCTA